>NZ_RZOM01000675.1:0-3411 GCF_003999175.1 Mesorhizobium sp. M7A.F.Ca.ET.027.03.2.1
CTATGTGGACTGTTCCTCAGAAGAAGAGCTGAACCGAATTGTCGGGACGCTGGGCAAGGACGGCGCGTTCCTGATGCCACCGGACAATTACGGCTTCAGCCGCCGTTTCGCATGGCTCAACGACAGGTTCGGGGTCTCCTGGCAGATCAATCTCGCATGACCAGCCTGAGCAAAGGCGACAACAGCCGAACATGACAACGGAGCCAGCTATGACCACGAAAATCACCGGCGGCATCAACATCGCCATGAAGGTACCGCCGCACCAATATGAGGCGACGATCGCCTTCTACCGCGACGTCGTCGGCCTGAAGCCGTTCACAGACAAAGCACCGGCCATCGGCTTCGAGCTTGGCCCCAACCGCCTGTGGATCGATGAGGCGCCGATGATGAGCCAGGCCGAGGTGTGGCTGGAGCTGTTCACCAAGGATTTCCCCATGGCTGCGGATCATTTCGCCAAGGCCGGTGTTGTGCGTTGCGACGCCATTGAGCCCTTGGGCGAGGGCTTCCGCGGCGGCTGGATCACCAACCCTGCCAACATTATTCACATGCTGCGCGAACCGGACGCCTGGTGAGCGCCGAACCCCGAAAGGAGCATCCGATGGACATCCGCGAAAAGCCAACCGCCGAAGCCGGCATGCTGATCCGGCGGCCTGTCGCCGATGTGTTCGAGGCCATCGTCGATCCGGCCATAACCACGAAATTCTGGTTCACCCATGGCAGCGGCCGGCTGGACAGCGGCAAGCAAGTCCTCTGGGAGTGGCGCATGTACGGTGTCTCGACGACCGTCGACGTCAGCGAGATCGTCGCGAATGAAAAGATCGTCATGCAATGGAGCGATCCGCCGACCGCGGTGGTCTGGACCTTCACCGAAATGCCCGACGAGACGACCTTTCTCGAGGTTCGCAATTTTGGCTTCGCCGGGGATGGCGACGAGCAGGTGAAAGAGGCCGTCGGCTCAACCGGCGGCTTCACGCTGGTGCTGGCCGGCGCCAAGGCGTGGCTGGAACAGGGCCTGACGCTCGGCCTGATCGGCGACCGTCACCCGAAGGGCGTGCCAGGACATTAGGTATTCAGGGTCTGCCTCAATGCCCGCCGCCCGACTTCTTACGTCGCCGCGCCAGCATGTTGAGCCCCTCGACCAATGCCGAAAAGCCCATCGCCGCATAGATGTAGCCCTTGGGCACATGGTAGCCCATGCCGTCTGCGATCAGCGTCATGCCGATCATCAGAAGGAAGCCCAGCGCCAGCATGACGATGCTCGGGTTCTTGGCGATGAAGTTGGCCAGCGGCCCGGCCGCCAGCATCATCACGGTGACCGCGACGATCACGGCGATGTACATGATGGCGATCTCGTCCGTCATGCCGACGGCGGTGATGATCGAATCGATCGAGAAGACCAGGTCGAGCAGCAGGATCTGGAAGATCGCGCCGGCAAGGCTGATCTGCAGCGTCTCGCCCATCATCGTATCCTTGTGGTCGTCGGGATCGACGGTGTGATGGATCTCCTTGGTCGCCTTCCAGACCAGGAACAGGCCGCCGGCGATCAGGATCAGGTCGCGCCAGGAAAAACCGTGACCGAAGGCCGTGAACACCGGCGTGGTCAGCTGGACGATGATCGAAATGGTGGCCAGCAGCACCAGCCGCATGATCAGGGCCGCCGAGATGCCGAGCCGGCGGGCACGGGCCCGTTGTGCTTCCGGCAGCTTGTTGGTCAGGATCGAGATGAAGATCAGATTGTCGATGCCGAGCACGACCTCGAGCACAATCAGCGTCAGCAGCGCGACCCAGGCCGTCGGGTCGGAAACAAATTGAAAATGCGGCGCCAGGAATTCGATGAGCTGCATGGAGGTCGTCCCCTCTTTTAACGATCTAGAGCAGTGTCGCCGGCAGTTAGGTACTAAGCGTGCCTATATCAATGTCACGACCAGAAGGACGGTGCGGTTTCCTCCAGCCGTGGCCCGCGACGAAACGGCGCAATCCGCTCGGTCAGCCCTGTGCGGTCTGAAATATCGACGCCGACGCCGCACAAAGTCGCCGGTCCGGTCGCCGCCTCGAAGCGGCCTTTCGGCACCTTCGACAGGAACCGGTTGAGCGGCTCCTCCTTGTCCATGCCGAGCGAGGAATCATAGTCGCCGCACATGCCGGCGTCGGACATATAGCCGGTACCGCCGTTGAGGATCTGGTGATCACCCGTCGGCTGGTGGGTGTGGGTGCCGATGACGAGGCTGGCGCGGCCGTCGACGAAATGCGCGAAGCACATCTTTTCCGAGGTCGCCTCGGCGTGGAAGTCGATAATCACGGCATCCGCCTGCTCGCCGAGCGGACAGGCGGCAAGCTCGCGTTCGCCGGCCTGGAACGGATCGTCGAGCTCGGGATGCATGAACACCCGGCCCATGATGTTGGCGACCAGCACGCGCGCGCCGCTCCTGGCGATATAGACACCGGAGCCGCGCCCGGGCGTGCCCTTGGGAAAGTTGGAGGGACGCAGGAAGCGCTCTTCGCGCGGCGCGAAGGCGAGCGCGTCGCGCTGGTCCCAGACATGATTGCCGGTGGTGACGACATCGGCACCGGCCGCGATCGTCTCGCGAAAGATCTCTTCGGTGATGCCGAAGCCGCCGGCGGCGTTCTCGCCGTTGACGATGACGAAATCGAGTTTGAAGTCGGAGATCAGTCCGGGCAGCTGTTCCCACACCGCCGTGCGTCCTGTCTTTCCAACCATGTCACCGAGGAAGAGAAGTCTCATATGATCCCGCACCGAAGGTCAGCGAAAGCTGCATGACGCCAGTGAAGATCATGCGTCCCTTGTACTTATCTACAATTTTGGCGCGAAGCGGCGCAACCCGCTCTCGGTGAGTATTTCCGCAATGACGACGTCATGTTCCTCATCCGGCACCATTGCCACCTCCTGGCAGTCGAAGGCGATGCCGACCAGCCGCGGCGGCCGGCCCCTGTCGATCAGCTTGGCGATGGCGCGGTCGTAATAGCCGGCACCGTAGCCGATGCGATGGCCGCGCGCATCGAAAGCGGCGAGCGGCACCAGCATCACCGAGGGGTCGAGCACCTCGGCTTCCTCGTGAGGGCCGACCGTGCCGAAACCCATCTCGACCATCGGCGCGCCGCGCACCAGTTCGCGAAAGACGATCGTGGTCTTGTCGAGAATGGCCGGCAGGCAAAGCCGTGCGCCCTTTTCGCGCAAGGCAAACATCAGCGGCCGAACGTCGACTTCCGAACGCATCGGCCAAAAGCCGGAAACGATCTGGCCCGGCTCGACGTGGAGATGATCGCGCGCCGTCTCCGCCATTTCAAGCGCGACCTCCACCCGCCAGAACTCATCGAGCGCGTTGCGGCGTCCGAGGGCCTCACGGCGAAGCTGCTTTTTCAGGTCTTTGAGAGAGGTCATTCAGCCAGGGT
>NZ_RZOM01000676.1:0-3404 GCF_003999175.1 Mesorhizobium sp. M7A.F.Ca.ET.027.03.2.1
TAGTTATTGATGATTGCGCTGGTCGACCCCCACTCCGCCGAGCTTCGCTCGGCACCTCTCCCCCGATCGACGGGGGAGAGGAAAGGCGCCAAGGTTAGTTGCGACTTAGCCTGTAAATGTTGAAGCGCTGACGTCGCCGATTTCCTCTCCCCCGTCGATCGGGGGAGAGGTGGCCCGAAAGGGCCGGAGTGGGGGTCGAACCTCTGCCGCGACATGCCTTAAGAATCTGCTGGAGCAGAACCCATGACCAAGCTCGACCCCGCCATCAAAGTCCGCCACGAGCCGATGCGCATTGCCGGCAAGAAAGTTGATGCCGACGGCGTCGTCGAGGTGCGCTACCCCTGGAACGACACCGTCATCGGCACCGTGCCGGCCGGGCGTGCCGAGCACGCGCGAAAAGCATTCGAGATCGCCGCCAGCTACAAATCGAAGCTGACGCGCTACGAGCGTCAGCAGATCCTGTTCCGCGCCGCCGAGGCATTGGCGTCGCGCCGCGAAGAAATCTCCGATCTCATCACGCTCGAGCTCGGCATCTCCAAGACGGACTCGCTCTATGAGGTCGGCCGTGCCTATGACGTGTTCACGCTGTCGGCGCAGATGTGCATCCAGGATGACGGCCAGATCTTCTCCTGCGACCTCACCCCGCACGGCAAGGCGCGCAAGATCTTCACCACCCGCGAGCCGTTGAAGGCGATCTCGGCGATCACGCCGTTCAACCACCCGCTCAACATGGTCTCGCACAAGGTGGCGCCGGCGATCGCCACCAACAATTGCGTGGTGGTCAAGCCGACCGAACTGACGCCGATGACGGCGCTTCTCCTGGCCGACATTCTCTATGAAGCCGGTCTGCCGCCCGAAATGCTGTCGGTGGTGACCGGCTGGCCCGCAGACATCGGCAACGAGATGATCACCAACGACAATATCGACCTGATCACTTTCACCGGCGGCGTGCCGGTCGGCAAGATGATCGCCCGCACCGCCGGCTACAAGCGCCAGGTGCTGGAACTCGGCGGCAACGACCCGCTGATCATCCTCAACGATCTCTCCGACGAGGATCTGGCCAGGGCAGCCGATCTGGCCGTCGCCGGCGCGACAAAGAACTCCGGCCAGCGCTGCACCGCGGTCAAGCGCATCCTGGTTCAGGAAAGCGTCGCCGACCGCTTCGTGCCGCTGGTGCTGGAGCGGGCGAAAAAAATCCGCTTCGGCGATCCGATGGACCGCTCGACCGACCTTGGCACCGTCGTGCACGAGAAGGCGGCGGCGCTGTTCGAAGCCCGCGTCCACATGGCCGCCGAGCAGGGCGCCGAAATCCTCTACAATCCGGGTCGCCAGGGCGCGTTGCTGCCGCCGATCGTCGTCGATCGCGTTCCTCACACATCCGAATTGGTGATGGAGGAGACGTTCGGCCCGATCATCCCGATCGTTCGCGCGCCGGACGACGATGATGCGCTGATCGCACTGTCCAACTCGACCGCCTTCGGCCTGTCGTCGGGCGTCTGCACCAACTCTTTTCCGCGCATGCAGAAATACATCGCCGGCCTTCAGGTCGGCACCGTCAACATCTGGGAAGTGCCGGGCTACCGCATCGAGATGTCGCCCTTCGGCGGCATCAAGGATTCGGGCAATGGCTACAAGGAAGGCGTCATCGAGGCGATGAAGAGCTACACCAATGTGAAGACATTTTCGCTGCCCTGGTCCTGACCGGGCGGCATTGACGGATAAGACAACCGAGGGAGCGTTCGCCGCTCCCTCATTCGCGTTTCGGAGACCATGATGGCCGCGATCAAAGAGCTTGTGCACACCGAAGGCGATTCCAACACCACAGCGGCTCGCGGCCGATGGGATGCCGGGCAGGACGATCCGCGGATCCGCGGCTTGCTCGATCGCGACGCGGCTGCCTTCATGCACCAGAGTCTGTCCAGCCCCTGCCTTTCGACCATCGCGAAGGCGCAAGGCATCTGGATCGAGGACACCGCTGGCCGCCGCTTCATGGATTTCCACGGCAACAGCGTGCATCACCTCGGCTACGGCCATCCAAGGCTGGTCACGGCGATCAAAAAGCAGCTCGATGAGCTCTGCTTTGCGCCGCGCCGCTTTACCTGCGAGCCCGCCGTCGAGCTGGCGGAGAAGCTGGCGGCATTGGCGCCCGGCGATCTCGGCGAGGTGCTGTTCACCACCGGTGGTTCGGATGCCATCGAGGTCGCGCTGAAGATCGCCCGCGCCGCGACCGGCCGCTTCAAGACGGTGTCGTTCTGGGATGCGTTCCACGGGGCCGGCTTCGGCGCTGCAAGCGTCGGCGGCGAGGCGACCTTCCGCTCGCACATATCAGGCCCGATGATGACCGGCACCGAGCACGTCGCACCCTGGGACGGCTATCGCTGTCCCTATGGCCACGATTCCCTCGAAACCTCGGGGCTCGCTTGCGCCAACATGATCGCCTATGTGCTCGGCCGCGAACAGGACGTGGCGGCGGTCGTCGCAGAACCGATGCGGGCGACGCCCAACCCGCCGCCGCCCGGTTTCTGGAAGCGGGTTCGCGAAGCCTGCGACCGACACGGCACGCTGCTGATCTTCGACGAGATCCCGACCGGGCTGGGCAAGACGGGAAAATTCTTCGCCCACGAGCATGATGATGTGACGCCCGACATCGTCGTCCTCGGCAAGTCGCTCGGCGGCGGCATCCTGCCGATCGCCGCCGTCATCGCGCGCCGCGACCTCGACGTCACCGGTGGCTTCGCGATCGGCCACTACACCCACGAGAAGAACCCGGTGACGACCCGCGCCGCACTGACGACGATCGACATTATCCTGGAGGAAGGATTGGTCGAACGCGCGGCCGAACTTGGCCGGCACATGCTGGAGCGTATGCAGCACCTGATGGCGCGCTCGCCCCATGTCGGCGACGTCAGGGGCAGGGGACTGATGGTCGGCGTCGAGCTCGTCGAGGATCGCGATACGCGCGAGCCGGCGCGCGATCTCGCCGAACGCGTCTTCTATGCTTGCCTGGGGCAGGGGCTGAGCTTCAAGGTCAGCCAGGGCAATGTGCTGACGCTGTCGCCGCCGCTGGTCATTTCGAAAGCTGATCTCGATCGTGCGCTCGACATCGTCGAGACCGCCGTGCTGGCGGCCTGACCATGAAGGCCGTGCGCACCGACCGCGAGCTCGAATGCCCTGAAATCGACGCGGGCTTGCGGGCGAGGGGGGGCGATCTGGTGGTGACTGTCCGCTCGTCCGACCCGCGTTTGCGGGCACAGACAACGGGCGTTTCGTTCGGCTGACCGTTGCCAATCGTGGGCTTTCGCAAGCGCGGAATCGCGGCCGCAACAGGCATGCGACAGTTCCATGACAACTATCAGGAGAAGTTTGCCTGTCATAAAATAAATAGATTTTACTTATCGATCACC
>NZ_RZOM01000677.1:0-3396 GCF_003999175.1 Mesorhizobium sp. M7A.F.Ca.ET.027.03.2.1
CCAATCCCTGGGCTGATGCATGCCGACCTAGGCGGCTATCATGTCGACGACATTGAGATTGTCTGCGCATTCGATGTCGCCAGGAGCAAGGTTGGCCGCGACGTCGCGGAAGCGATCTACGCCGCCCCGAACAACACGTTCCGCTTCGCCGACGCGCTGACAACCGGCGTTCGCGTCGAGCGCGGGCCGACGTTGGACGGGATCGGTAAATATCTGCGCGACGAGATTGAAGAAGCTCCGGATCCCGTAGCCAATGTCAGCGAGATCCTGCGCGACAGCAACGCTGACGTGCTGGTTTCCTACCTGCCGGTGGGTTCTGAGGAGGCAACTTGCTTCTATGCCGAATGCGCGCTCGAGGCCGGCTGCGCCTTCGTCAATTGCATACCAGTTTTCATCGCCTCACGCCCGGAATGGCGCCGGCGCTTTGAGCAGCGAGGACTGCCGCTGGTCGGCGACGATATCAAGAGCCAGGTCGGCGCGACCATCGTGCACCGGCTGCTGGCCAATCTCTTCCGCGAACGCGGCGTACGCATCGACCGCACCTATCAGCTGAATTTCGGCGGCAACACCGATTTTCTCAACATGCTGGAACGCGAGCGGCTGGAATCGAAGAAAATCTCGAAGACACAGTCCGTGGCCAGCCAGTTCGATGTTCCCCTGGAGCCAGGCAATATCCACGTTGGGCCCAGCGACCACGTACCGTGGCTGACCGATCGCAAGTGGGCCTATATAAGGGTGGAAGGCACGACTTTCGGCGGCGTGCCGCTCAACGCCGAGCTCAAGCTGGAAGTCTGGGATTCGCCCAACTCGGCCGGCGTGGTGATCGATGCGGTACGCTGCGCCAAACTGGCGCTCGATCGCGGCATGGCCGGAGCGCTGACCGGTCCCTGCAGTTATTTCATGAAGTCGCCTCCCGAACAGTTCACCGACGCCGAAGCGCGGCAGCGCACGCTTGCGTTCATCGCCGGCAAGGACGAGCCTTTGCTCGATGCCGCGGAATGACGACGACCTTCTTTCTGATCCGCCATGCGGCACACGACAATGTCGGCTCCTATCTGGCAGGCCGTATGGACGGCGTTTGCCTCGGGGATGCTGGTAAGGCGCAGGCAACGCAGCTTGGCTGCCGCATGGCCCGGGAGCCGATTGCAGCGATCTTGTGCAGCCCGCGCGAGCGGACCCGGGAGACGGCCCTGCCAATCGCGCTCGCCTGCGGCGTCGGGGAAATCGCGATCTGTGCCGAACTCGACGAGATCGACTTCGGCGACTGGTCGGGAAAGACCTTCGATGAGTTGAGCGGCAACGCCGGCTGGCGAGCCTGGAACGACCAGCGGCAGGAGGCCAGGACACCAAACGGCGAAACCATGCTGGATGTCCAGCAGCGCGTCGTCGCGGTGATGAACGCTGTCCACGAGCAGCATCAGAATCAGTGTGTCGCCCTGGTCAGCCACGCCGATGTGATCAAGGCCGCCGTTTGCAAAGTCCTTGGCTTGCCGGCCGGCGACTGCTTTCGCTTCGACATCGATCCCGCCTCGATCACCACGATCGTGTCGGGCGACTGGGGGGCGAAGCTGATCCGATTGAACGAAGTTGCCTGACGAGGATTTGCCGGATGCAGATGGTCATTTTCGGTCTTACCGTCACGTCTTCATGGGGTAACGGCCATGCCACCTTATGGAGGGGACTGATCAGAGCCCTCGCCCGGCGCGGCTGGTCCATCACCTTCTTCGAACGCGACACACCCTACTATGCCGGAACGCGCGATGTTGATCATCTGGACGGCGGCAACATCGTGCTCTATCCGGACTGGGAGGATATCCGCCGGGTCGCGGAGCAAACGATCAAACGATCGGATGTCGTTATCGTCACCTCTTATTGTCCCGATGCCGTGGACGCCTCGCGGCTGGCGCAGCAGGCAGGGCGCGGACTGCGGGTCTTCTACGATCTGGACACTCCGGTCACGCTTGCCCGCATCGAACAAGGTGAGCGTCCACCCTATTTCGGCCCCGAGGGTCTTGCCGATTTCGACCTCGTCCTGAGCTACACAGGCGGCTCGGCGGTCGACGCGCTGAAGGCGGTTCTGGGCGCGCGTCACGTGGTGCCGCTCTATGGGCATGTCGATCCGGATCAACACCGGCCGGCTACGCCGCGGGCCGAGTTCAAGGCCGATCTCTCCTATCTCGGAACCTACGCGCCCGATCGCCAGGCGGCCGTCGAGAATCTGCTGGTTCGCCCAGCTGCGCGCTTGGCGGACCAGCGCTTCATCATCGGCGGCGCACAATATCCGCAGGAATTCCCGTGGAGCGACAACATCTTCTTCGTCAGGCACCTTCCGCCGGCCGATCACCCGGCGTTTTTCTCATCCTCTCGTCTGACACTGAATGTGACCCGCGAGGCGATGGCGCAAAAGGGCTGGTGCCCTTCGGGCCGGTTGTTCGAAGCAGCGGCATGTGGAGTGCCTATCGTAACCGACACATGGCCGGGCCTAAGCAGCTTCTTCGAACCCGGCAGCGAGATCCTGCTGGCCCACGACACCGATGACGTGGTCGCGGCGCTCGCCTTACCCGCAGGAGAACTCGATGCTATCAAAACCCGTGCGCGCCAACGGGTTCTCGACGAACACACTTCTGGCCGGCGCGCGGCGGAGCTGGACCAGATTCTAAACGACGCCTTTCAAAGATCTCCCGGCGAACCGATGATGGAAGCAGTCTGATGTTGGGCATTGTGCCCGCTGCCGGGCGCGGCAGCCGCATTCAACCGCTCGGCTTCTCGAAAGAGCTGCTGCCGGTCGGCAGCCGGATCGATGGACAGACCGAGCGTCCCTGCGCCGTGAGCGAGTATCTGGTGCGGCGGATGGTGCACGCTGGCGTCGACAAGATCTGTTTCATCATTGGATCGGGCAAATCCGACATCCTCGAATATTACGCTGCCGGCTATGGTGAGGCCGCGGCTCTCTTCGTGGTGCAGCCCATTCCCGTTGGACTTTGCGATGCGATTTTTCGGGCAGCGCCTCTCGTCGCGTCCGATGAGGTCGTCCTGGTCGGCCTTCCCGACACGATCTGGTTTCCCGAGGACGGCTTCTGTCATTTGCCTGACGATCAGCTTTCATTTCTGCTCTTCCCGGTGGATCGTCCCGAATTCTTCGACGCCGTCGTTGTCGATGACCACGAGCGCGTGATCGAAATCCAGGTCAAGCAACAGGACGCCGCCACGAACTGGGTTTGGGGTGCGTTCAAGATGCCGGGGTCGATCCTGCATCAGCTTGCGGCACTCTGGCGTGAACGGGAATGCCGTGACGAATATATCGGCACGTTGGTCAACGCCTACCTTGCGGCCGGAGGTCGAGCCTCCGGCGTCAAGGCTGGGTCCGCCTATGTCGATGTCGGCACTTTCAACGGC
>NZ_RZOM01000678.1:0-3393 GCF_003999175.1 Mesorhizobium sp. M7A.F.Ca.ET.027.03.2.1
GTCCAAGCCAGTAAAGACAAAATATCGAACTGAGAGTGCCAATGAAAATTAGGCAGAGCGCGACCACTTGCACCGCCTCGCTTTCCAACGCTGGCGTCAGGAACATCGCCAGCAGTATCAGGAATGTCCCAGCTATTGAGGTTACCCTCGGTTCAATTCCTTGCGCGGTCCCTTTCGGCGGAAAACGGCTGATAGTCATCAGAAGCTGCAGCAACAAAAATACCGTTGATGCCAATTGCGTGACGACGGCGAGAGAATTTGTTGATGCATCCTGATGGAAATAGAACACTACAGGTACTGTACTGAAAGTCGCCAAAACTGTCATGACGATGACTATGGCAACTCGCCCGAAGAATTCCTCACTTAGCATTTCCGTCCCCTTTTCAAGGTAACAGTAAACCACCACATACGGGTAGCGACAAGAAGATGGTTTGCAAAGAGTTAACGGCTATGGCTCTTCAATTTTAAATTAACCTGGCCGACCTATCATGACGGAATGCCATACGTCCTTCCAACGCTTCGTGTCTTGGCCCCAATCTCACTTGTGATTTCAGCCGTAGTGATGATTGCACTTAACCCTCACAGCACATCGTTCGCCTTTTGGTTGACGTTGCCCGTCAATGTTGCTGGTTGGCCTGCGCGTCGGACATCAGACCGGACGGCGAGGCTCAGTTGAGCTGGTTGAGGATTCCAGAGCTGCTCGCGACCGTCAAACTCCTGTAGATCAGGAACCCTAGCGTACAGATCGCGGCGAGCGAGATCGGCACGCCGAATGGCACCACGCCCTTGCGGTCCAGATGCTGGACGATGAGCCGAAAAGCACCGTCGGGCAGCAGGAAGGGGTTTTTCACGATCGCCGCGGTGGCCAAGGCGAAAACCAGGAGCAGCACTGAAAACACCGCGAGAGCGCCGCCGCTGATCAGGAATGGCACGACCGCTATCAGCTTGACGTCGCCGGCGCCGATCTTGCGCAGGGCCCAGAAGGGCAAGAACGCGACGAACAGCAGAAGCCCTGCACCGGCGCTCAGTCCCATGTCCCACCACGAGCCGGACTGGATCGACAGCAGCAGCAAGCCCCCCGCGCCCAGGCAGAGCAGCAGCAGCACGTCACGGTTGGAAATCTTCTGGGTGGTGAAATCGACCCAGGCAATCCTTGCCAGCAGAGGGATGGCGAGCACCTTCAGCAGCAATGCTTCGACGAGCAGCATGCTAGCGCTCGACGTTCTGCACGCTTGACGACAAAAGCTTCAGATTGTTGGCCACGGTCGGGTCGTTGGGCGCCAGTTCGTAAGCCTTGAGGAAGTTCGAGCGCGCATCCTGCAGCTTGCCCCGCAGGAGAAAGGAATAGCCGACATTGTTGTAATATTCGGGCGTCGCGCCAACCAGCTTGAAGGCCTTGGCATAGGCCTTGTCGGACAGGTCGAAGCGGTGGATCCGGTCGGTGCAGGCGGCCAGCCCCATCCAGGCGTTGCCATCGTTGGGCGCGAGTTGCGTCGCCTTGAAGAACAGCGCGCCGGCATTGCCGTAATTCTCGGCGCGGAACTGGTTCTTGGCTTCGGCGACAGCCTGGTCCGAGGCATAATATTCGACATCGCTGACGGTTTTCAGTCCGTCGAAAGCATCGCCAAAAGACGTCACGTCGCCCTTCGACGGCTCGTTGGTGCGAACGATGCCGTCGGTTGTGTCCGCCGTCTGGCAGCCGGCAAGCACCGCCATGAGCAGACAGGCCGCGGCCGCGATAACCCTCTTCATAAATGTGTCCCCTGGGGCCCCGACTCACATTAGGCCCAAATGATATACCAAACTAGAAGAAAACGCCTCTCATGCGAATGATCACCGGCAACATGATCACCATCATCACGACGGGGAATATACAGAGCCCCAACGGAATCATCATTTTGACCGGGAGTGAATTAGCGCGCTCTTCGGCACTCAGAATTCTCTGACTGCGCATTTCGGCGCTATAGACACGCAAGGCATCGGTGAGGCTGGTGCCGAGTTCTTCCGATTGACGGAACAGCACGGCTAGTGCCCGCGCCTCCTCAAGCCCGATGCGATCTGAGAGTTCGCGTAGTGCCTCCCGCAGCGGCTTGCCAGCGCGCAACTGCAAATTCATGATTGACAGCTGTATTCCCAGCCATTTGTGGGTGGCGGCCATTTCGTGACTGACACGTTCGACCGCCGCCTCCAAGCTCATGCCGGCATCGGCACAAGTGATCATCATGTCCATGAAGTCAGGAAAGGCCCGGCGATAGATCCGCTTCTGACCATTCTCGAAGCGATCGAGCATGATGCTCGGAATCACCATGCAGGCGAGGCCAAATAGAGCAGAGCCAGCAAAGGTTATGAAACCGGGGAGTTGTGGCGGTAGGACCCGCGACAGCAGGGCATAGATGGCCAAAAATCCGACGCAGACTGCAACCAGACGGGACAGGGTATAAACCAGCGGTGCGCTTGATTTATAAAAGCCGGCACGAAAGAGCTTCGCCTCCAAAGCATTCGGCTCGTCGCGCTCCTTTTCGATCGACTTGAAGTATGCGTCGACTGGCCGTTGCGCCGCAACCTTGGCAAGCACGTCCTGTCCAAGCATGGACCGACGATCGGTAATTCCTTCACCCATCAGGCTCTGCGCGACAAGTTTTCGTGTTTGCAGAGCTGGCAGGAAGACGAGTGCACCGAACAGGAAAAAGGATGTCGCCGCCGCAAACACGACGATTGACACCAAGAAACCCAGATCCTGAATATTCGAAAACAAGTTTATTCGCCGCTCCTGTTAGAAATCGAAATTAACCATTCGATACATGATGAAATCTCCGAACAAAGCCCAGACCCCGAATACGGTGAATACCGGGAATATGAGCTTGTCGTGCCATATGCCTCCATAATAGGAGGGTGCAAGAAGTTGAAGGATCAAGAACATAACGAGCGGAAACAGCGATATGATCCAGGCCGAAACACGCCCTTCAGCGGAAAGCGCCCGGATTTTCATTCGAAGCTTCTGCCTTTCTCGGAGCACCGAGGATAGGTTGGACAAGATTTCGGTCAAATTACCGCCCGTCTTCGCCTGGATTGACAGGGACACCGACAGCAGTTGAAGACCTTCGAAGCCGACACGCTGCGAAAGCTTTCGCACGGCCTGCTCGATGCTGAGACCGAAGGTGATCTCATCGGAGACGATGCCGAACTCGGTGCCGAGCGGATCCGGCATTTCGCGACCTACCAGACCGATGGCGACCGACGCGGGATGGCCGGCGCGCAGCGAACGAACGATCATGTCGAGCGCATCCGGCAGTTGCTTGGCAAACTTCTGGATCCGTTTGTTGCGGGCACGCCGGAGGACCAGAAGCGGCAAGACCAGCCCCACGACCAGAAAGACAATGAGCGATGCCAAGG
>NZ_RZOM01000679.1:0-3393 GCF_003999175.1 Mesorhizobium sp. M7A.F.Ca.ET.027.03.2.1
GAGATAGAGAAGATCGACCGTCCGGCCGGTCCGCGCATATGTCTCAGGAGCCTGGCCGCCCCACTGGCCAGAGCCCGCCACCGGCAAGGCGCAGTCCTCGGGTGAAAAGATCGGTGTCGTCACCGCCTTGAACGATTCGACGAAAGAATCATCCGGTTCCCAGTATTTCGAGGCGATGCCGTTGATCTGGAATTGGTCGACGCCGAGCAGTCGCCAGAATTGCTGCCAGACCTTGAAGTCCATGCCTAGCCCGGGGTGCCGGGTGAGGATGTCCCAGCCGTTGCGGTGAGCATGCAGCACCAGACTGGAGCGCTTCCTCAGGAACGCCATGCCACCGAAGCCGATCGAATTGATGTTGATAACAGCGCAATTGCCGCCAGCCTTCGCCACCATATCGTGGTTGCGCATCATCTCATCGGGGTCGGCATGCGAGATGCCGAAGGCATACATCACCTTCTTGCCGGTCTTCTGCTCGTGGTCGAGGATCAGCGGCACGATCGCCTTCACTCGTTCCGACAGGGGCGAATAGGCCGGGCTCATCAGCTTCTCGTCGTCCTTGATGAAGTCGACACCGGCGGCGATCAGTTCCGCCACCATTGCCGCCGTCTCATATGGCCGCAAGCCCAGCGCCGGCTTGACGATGGTGCCGATGATCGGACGATCCGTCACATTGGTCAGCCGACGGCTGCCGGCGACACCGAACTGGGGGCCGGGATGCGCGCCGCGATACTCCTCCGGCAATTTCATGTCGACGATGCGAATCCCGGTGAGGCCCTTGATTGAATAGGTGCCGCCGATGGCAATGGTCATCAGTGCCGAAAGGTCGGTGCCGATGGCATCGAATGGAAAGGCGATATCGACATCGGCGCGCCTGAACGGCCCGTTGCCGCTGTCGGGAAGCGACGGCCGCTCGGCATCGGCCAGAGGCCGTATCGCCAGCACGCGCGCCGCCACCCGGGCTTTCAGTTCCTCGGTCTCGCCGGGCAGCGCGACGAAGGTGCCGGTCGACTGATCGCTGGCGATCTTGGCCGCCAGGACTTCGATGCTTCCAGGCGTTTCGATGCGGTAGGTGAGCGTGATCATGGTCCGCTGTCTCAAGCCGAGGCGTTCGAAAAAGGTTCACCGGTGTTTCAAATCTGGTATAATGAGTACATAAGTATTGCAAGTCATATCCGGCAGCGGGATCGACAGACGGCAATTCCGGGAATTGTGGCGGCAGTGTTAGATAAGGCCGGGTCAAGGGAGTGATTCGCGACGATGAACCGTTCGGAACCGATTGTCCGGCGCAAGCTTTCCGATGAGGTCTTCTTGCGGCTGAAACGCCTGATCACCAGCGGCGAGCTGATGCCGGGCGACGACATGCCGTCGGAGCGTGAACTGATGGAGCGCTTCGAGGTCGGCAGGCCGGCGATTCGCGAGGCGATGCAGGCGCTGAGCAATATGGGCCTGGTGGCGATCTCGCATGGCGAACGCGCCAAGGTGCTGCAACTCACCGCCAAGTCGATCATCAAGCAGGTCGACGGCGCCGCCAAGATCATTCTGTCGTCGTCGAAGGACACGCTTGAGCACCTGAAGACCGCGCGCATCTTCTTCGAGCGCGGCATGGTTCGGGAAGCCGCCGAGAAGGCCACCGCTGAGGATGTGCAGCGGCTGCGGGCCACTGTTGCCGAACAGCGCGGCTTTCGCGGTGATTCCGAAGCCTTCATCTCCGCCGACATGAAATTCCATACGCAGATCGCCGCGATCTCCGGTAACCCGATCTATGTTGCCGTCAGCGAGGCGATGCTGGGCTGGCTGAAGGAATACCACACCGAAATGCTGATCTGGACCGGCAAGGAAAAGTTCACGCTGACCGAGCACGAAGAGATCATCGGCCGCATCGAGAAGAAGGATGCCGATGGCGCCGAGAAGGCGATGATCAAGCATCTCGAACGCTCGCGCGCGCTCTATGTGATGAATTCTGAAAAATGATCTCGGCGGTTCAGCCGATCCGAACGATCGCGTAAGGCGTCATTGCGACCTGGCCTCGGCCAAAAGCTGAAATGTCGACCTGCACGTCTTCCGCCGTCAGGTTCGCCAGCCACGCGATTGTCTTGCCCGAGGCGGAGCGCCCGGCCAGCGCCAGCACCTTGGTTTCATCGCTCGTCCTTGCCGACACATGCGCAAGGCCGGCCAGCTCGCAAAGCCCCTTGATGGGCTGGAAGATTGGCCGGTGTGATCCTTCCGCGACAGGTTCCCCTGATGAAGCGAGCACGCCGAAAGGTCCAGTGAAGCTGGAAAGTGTCAACATCTCCAGTCCGACCGGTGCGACACGCGCGGCATAGCCGATCGTCCATGCAGCAGCGAACTGACCGGTGTGGCGAGGATCGCTGTCGGCCATGGCAACGCGCTGTCCCCCGGGATTGGGCTTGGTCGCGCTGCCATAGGGGTTCTGGCGCATGGCAATCGTCGACGGGCCGATCCGATAGGGCTTTGCCCCGAAGATCGCCCGCGCCGATCGGGTGATGAAAGGCAGCGCCTCCAGCGATTGCATGATGCTGAGATCGTCGGCGGCATGCACGATCGGGCAAGTACAATGGGTGATGAAATCGAGCTGGTCCGCCGGCACGCGCTTGCGGTTGAGTTCGGTGAAGTAGCTGAACATGCCGCCGCCGAGGCGGATATCCGGAAAGGCGCGCCGCGCGGCCGCGTAAACGTCCTCGAGCGGCGGACAGTCCGGCCACGTGCTGCCCGGCGGTGTCGACTGCCGGTCGACCGAAGGCGACACGGCAATGGCCGAGAGTTTTAGCCCGGCCTGGCGCACCAGGTCGGCGACACCTGACATCTCGGCGTCAAGATCGCCGGCGCACACAACGACGCATTCGAGGGTCGTTGCGGCAGCGTGGGCATTTGCGAGCCGGGCGAAAGCGCGCAAGGCGTCGAGCCCGTGGCCGCGCGTCGGATCGTAGTGAAACAGCAGCTGTTGTGGGCCGAGTGTCGTCAGCGTGGAGAGGTTCGCCAGTGCCGTCTCGACATCTTCGGGATAGATGACCACGCCGACATCCGGCAGCGTTGGCCCTGCTTCGCCGAGTTCGACGCGGACCGGTTCGCTGGCCACGGCGGCAGCCGGCGCTTTGCCTTCACCTGCGATGCGCAGGCTGATCGTCTGGCGCAGGGTTTGGCCGGCAGGCAGCACATAGGGCCAGGGCAGCGCCAGCGGTCGCACATAGGTCTTGTAGGAGGCGTCCGACCAGTTGCGCTGGTCCTCCATTTCGAAAGTATCGCCTTCCATCCGGCATTCGGCGGTGACGCCAGGCCGAACCTGATGGGTGATGGCGCGGATATCCTTGAAAGGCTGCCAGGGGTCTATCAGTTCGGGAAGCTTTGTCGCCTCCACGCTGCCGTCCGTATGCT
>NZ_RZOM01000067.1:0-11545 GCF_003999175.1 Mesorhizobium sp. M7A.F.Ca.ET.027.03.2.1
GCGGCAGCAGGACCTGCGCGTTGGGGATCTTGCCCTCGATGCGGTCGGCCAGCAGCGCCAGCGAAGGGCCGAGGTCGCCGACGATTTCGGCTTGCGGGAAATAGACCTGCTCGACATCGGCTGATTGGTAGCCGACATGAATGACCCTCGGCCCCTTCGCTCCCATGATGAAGGGCGGCTTCTCCACGGTGTCGTGACCGATGGTGATGATCAGATCGGCCTGCTCGATGGCCTCGTGCACGTAGTCGCGCTCCGAAAGGGCTGCCGTTCCCATATAGAGCTCCGTGCCGCCGGGCACGGTTCCCTTGCCCATCTGCGTGGTGAAATAGGGAATTTGCGTCCGCAGCACGAACTGCGCGACATCGGGGGTCACGCGCGGACGCGACGCCGCCGCGCCGAACATCAGCAGCGGGCGCCTGGCTTCCATGATCATAAGGGCGGCGCGATCAAGCGCACCCGGGCTGGCCAGCGGCAGTTCGACCGGGTGCGTCGGCACCAGTGCGATCGGCTCACACTCGGCCGCCGCAATGTCTTCCGGCAGTTCCAGATGTACGGGGCCGGGACGTTCTTCCTGGGCGACACGGAAAGCTTCGCGCACCAGCGAGGGGATCATCTTCGGCGAGACGATCTGGCGCGACAGCTTGGTCAGCGGCTTCATCGCCGCGACGATGTCGACGATCTGGAAGCGCGCCTGCCGGGATGACAGGATGCCCTTCTGGCCGGTGATCATGATCATCGGCATCGCGCCGAGCAGCGCATAGGCCGAACCGGTCGAAAGATTGAGCGCGCCTGGGCCAAGCGTGGTGATGCACACACCTGCCTTGCCGGTGAGCCTGCCATAGGTGGCGGCCATGAAAGCGGCTGCTTGCTCGTGGCGGGTCAGGATCAGCTGGATCGAGGAGCGGCGGATGGATTCGACGATATCGAGATTTTCTTCGCCGGGAATGCCGAAAATCCGTTCGACCCCTTCGTTCTCGAGGGCCGCGACGAACAAGTCCGAACCTTTGGTCATAAACTGTCTCTCCCGCAACATTCCGTCGGCCACCTTCATATGGCATCGGAATGCGACGCCTCAAAGAGGCATCTTCGGCCGCGGGTCAGAGCCGCGTGTTGCAGCTCGCCGCCTTGGGCGATGCGAAAAGTTCCTTCGGCGCGGACCACTGGCTGACGGTCGCGCCGCGCGTGCCGGTGATCAGCGAACGCAGTTCCGACAGATAGGTCTGCACGAAGAACGAGGTCTGGCTTTCCAGCGGCGTGTAGGGGCCCGGCCGGTAGGCGCGCGACATGATGCCGTCGGCATTGTCTTCGGTGATCTTCTTGTCCTGCACCGTGGTGACGTCCCACATCCAGCTGATCGCATCGGCGTCGACGTCGTTATCGGCATCCTTGTCGACGAGCCAGGTCAGGATGGCGTCTGTTTCCATGGCGTTGCGCGGTATCATCTGGAACAGCGTGGCATAGTCGTTGGCAGCACTTGCAAACGACAGGCGTCCGAGGCGAAAGCCGCTTTCGCCGCCATCATAGGCGTGACGGCCGCCCATCAGGCACGAGACCCCCTCGCCCGTATTGGACAGCGTGTTACGGCCGGAGCCGATCGGCTTGCGGTGCATGGCAAACGGCATCGTGTCGAGGTCGCCTGCTTGCCATGCGCCCTTGTGGAACTCGGCATCGCCGATGACGCTGTGCCAGGCCTCGATTTCGTTCTGCCACTCGACTGCCTTGTCGGCGTCGCGGGTCGCGGTCACTTTGACATGGCCGTTGACGCGGTAATATTCGGGGTGAGCCGGACGGCAGTGATAGCATTCAAGGAAGTTCTCGAGCACCAGCTTCCAGTTCGCCTTGGTCAGATAATTCTTGCGGGCGACGATGCGTGCACGGTCGAGGCCGTTTTCGCGCAAGCCGGCGGTTAGCCCGTCCGCGACGGGCTGGATCTCGGGCAACGAATTGGCATCGAGGCCACAGAAGACGAGGCCGCCGAAACCCTTGCAGGGCACGCGGTGCAGTCCCAGTCCTTCCGGATCGACGCTTGCAGGAAGGTCCTGCCGCGACTGCAATTCACCGGTCAGCCTGAACGACCAGGCATGATAGGGGCAGACCAGAAGCTTGCCGCGACCATCTTTGGCGCAGAGCCGCGAGCCGCGATGGGTGCAGACATTGTAATAGGCCGCGATGTCGTCCTCGCCATCGCCGAAGCGCACGACGATGATCTCCTCGTCGAACAGCTGGCGCACGATGTAGCGGCCCTTTTCAGGCACCTCGCTGGAATGGGCGACAAGCATCCATTGGCGCGGAAACCACAAGTCCCGTTCCAGCGCGAAGATCGCCGGGTCGGCATAGAAGGCCTGTTCCAGCGACCAGTCCGGACGTTGCCGGTCAATCAGCCTGACGGTCTCGCTTCTGTCGATTGGCTGGCCGTTCGATGTGTAGGCCTGCACGGCAAACACCTTTCTGCTCGCTGGCGTTAGGATGATTTTTCGATAGAGTGTGCGATGCGGAAAGGCTTGCGGCAAATACAGAAATGATAGACCTTCATATCGAAAAGGCATGAATGTAGGTTCGGATCGTGAAAACCCTCAAGACATCGCTTCCCCTGCTGAACGCCATGGTCGTCTTCGAGGCTGCCGCCAGGCATGGCGGGCTGACGCTGGCCGCGCAGGAGCTCAACATCGCCCAATCGGCGGTCAGCCGGCATGTCGCCAATCTCGAGCGCCAGTTGTCGGTCGAGCTGTTCACGCGCAAGGGCAACCGCGTCGCCGTCACCGGGGCCGGCAACACGCTGGCCGAAGCGATCCGCGAGGGTCTTGGCACCATCAGGCAAGCGGTCGAGGATTTGACCGCGCACGACAGCGATACATTCGTGGTCGGCTGCAGCCACGATTTCGCGCAGGCATGGCTGATGCCGCGCTTCGACCTCATCACCTCGCGGGTGGCCGGCGACCGGGTGCTTTTGCAGACATCCACCGATTACAGGGATTTCGACCAGCCCGAAGTGGCACTGTCGATCCGTTTCGGCGAAGCCGGGCAATGGCCCGAATTCGTGGCCGACAAACTGCTCGACGGCGAATGGTTCCCGGTTTGCGCACCGGCGTTCCTGGCGCGTTACCCGGCGCTCGCCTCGGAGGACCCCGAGGCTTTCCTGGCGGTGCCGCTGCTGCACCAGGTGACGCCGCCCGGCGCGATCGACAGTTGGCAGTCATGGATCGGAACCGAGCGGAAACTCGATGGTCCTCGGTTCACCAGCTACATGTCGATGATCCATGAAACCATCGCCGGACGCGGAGCTGCGCTCGCCTGGGCGGGGTTTGCCGACGAGCATCTGCGCCGCGGCCAGCTCGTTCGGCTGACGAAGGCCTCGCGTCGCCACGCCGGCTCCTTCCACATCGTCATGAGGAAGAATGCCGGTCCAACGGTCAGGGGAGTGGCGCGGGCGCTGCTGGATAGTGTCGGGGACAGCTTGCAGGCCAGCGTCTGGGACAGCTGGCAGGCCAGCGTCGGCGACAGCTGACCATCAAGCCTCGCGACCGAACCGCGACGCTTCATGACGCGCGCCCCAGGCATGGCGGCCTCGATCTCGGCCTCCGACTTGAACGCACCGGAGGCGTAACGATCGACACGGAACCGCTCGGCGGAAACGAACGGGGTCTGCCCGAGGACCAGTTCGCAGGATAGCCGGCCGAGGCCCGGTCCATGGGTGACGCCGCTCTCATTATCGCCGCCGACAACCACGACATTGTCGCTGCCGGGCACCTTGGCAACGACAAGGCCGTTGTCGGGCGTGTAGCACGGCACGCCTTGCGCCCAGCTCGCGATCGTCGAACCGCGCAGGGGCGGGAACACAGTCTGCAACTCGGCAAGCTCCTGCTCGGAGGTCTCCCGCATCAGCTCGATATTGTGCGGCTGGCCAGGTTCGATCTCGTTGTCGTCGGTCTTGTAGAGAGGTTTGTAATGCCGGCCGGTTCCCCACATGACGGCGCCGAATGTTTCGCGCAGCCACAGCCGCAATTCGCGGCACTGGACCGTGGGAATGGTCGACGGCAGCCCGCGATCGTCGGTGACGATGCGCGTTGCGACGACGCGCAGCAGCGGCAACTTCCAGCCGAGGCCTGACATGACCTGGTTGTTCCAGGCGCCGGCGGCAACGATCACGCCGTCAGCCTCAAGGCTGCCCTGATCGGTCTCGATGGTCACCCGATCGCCGGCATCATGGACGGCCGTTACGCGTGTGCCGCTGCGAAAAACACCGCCGAGTTCGCTGATCTGGCCGGTCAGTACCCCCATCGCCAGCTTGGTGTCGAGCTGGATGCCATGCGGATTGTAGGCGGCCGAATGGACCCGCGCCGGATCGATGAGGCCCTGCATCTTCTGGCCGATCTGCGCGGCGTTCAAATCCTGCATTTCCGGCGGTGCATAAGGAGAGTCCAGCACCGGTCGGACGAAACGCTCGCGCCCGTCCTCGGTCAGCGCCATGATCAAGGTGCCGTTCGGCCGATAGCCGATCTCGACGCCGACCTCGTGCAGCCTGCGATAGAAATCGAGGCCATATTGCTGCAGCTGAAGGCCCTCTTCGGCAAGCGGGAATCATGCCGGCGGACCAATGGGAGACGAAGCCAGCACCAGCGCTTGTGGTTGCGGCACCCGGCTGGCCGGCATCGATGACCGTCACTTGGCGCACGCCGGACCGCAGCAAATGGAAAGCCGCGCTGCAGCCGATAATGCCGCCGCCGATCACGGCGATATGCCTGCTATCGCTCCCGCCATGGCTTCCGTTTGAGCTCATCTTTGTTCTCCCTTTTGCCGATGGTCCGGTCGGAGCGACATGCAGCGACGGCGACCATACAGGCCCGTTCGGAGCTGTCTAGACACATGTGTCTGTGGCCTGATACTTGACGCGTACTGCATCTGGATCACACGTCCGGAACGCCGCTTGATCTGGCCTTCCGTTGTTGGTGTTGCCGAGAGAGCGAGGAAAAAGTGAGCGTTTCGACTGCCGCCCAGGCCATTTTCGACAGTGAAATCATATGGGACGCGCATTCCGGCTTCATGCCGGATCCGGCGGCGGACCTGAACAATCTGCAGATCTGGCGCGATGCCGGCATCGACTATCTGTCCATCGATGTCGGCTTCGACCTGTTGCCCTGGGAGCAGACAGTGCGGACCCTCGCGAATTTCCGCCACTGGATCCTTGCCAACCCTGAGCACTACACGCTGGTCTCCTCCGTCGCGGAAATCCGCAAGGCCAAGCTCGAGGGCAAACTGGCGATCACCTTCGACATCGAGGGCATGAACGCGCTCGACGGCCGCGTCGAGATGGTGGAATTTTATCACCATCTGGGCGTCCGCCAGATCCTGTTTGCCTACAACAGGAACAACCTCGCCGGCGGCGGTTGCCACGATGTCGAGACCAGCCTGACGGCGTTCGGCCGCCAGGTCATCGACGAGATGAACCGTCTCGGCATGTTCGTCGACGTCACCCACACCGGCTATCGCACTTCGATGGAGGTGATGGAATATTCCAACCGGCCGGTGATCTTCTCGCACTCCAACGCCAAGGCCTTGTGCGGCCATGGCCGCAACATCACCGACGAGCAGATAAAGGCCTGCGCGCGCACCGGCGGCATCGTCGCGATTGTCGGGCTCAATCGTTTCCTGGGAGAAGGGCGGACGGACTCGGACAGGCTGGCTGACCACATTGAATATCTCGTCGATCTGGCTGGCCCAAATCATGTCGGCATCGGGCTGGACTACGCCTTCCCCGTCGACGTCAAAGGCATCGACCGTATCATTTCCGACAATCCGCAATTCTGGCCCAAGAGCGAATATCCGGAAGGGGCGACGACCTACGCGGCTCCCGGCCAGATGCGCGAACTGACCGATGTGCTTCTGCGCCGCGGCCAGTCCGAGCAGACCGTGCGCAACGTCCTGGGCGGCAATTTCGTGCGCCTGGCGGCCGAAATCTGGAAGTGAAGGTAGCGGAGAGCGCGTCTCCGCTCCAGCTCTTGATCCAGGCCCCACCGAATGGCGGGCCAGGCCGCACCGTGTGCGCGATCACATTTCGCGCTTAGCCGCTTGCCTATGCCGACGCAGCGGCGGGGGCGGATCGGATATCAAGATTTCCCGCAAGATCGTCCGTATCCAAGATTCGGACATGCCGGCAAAATTTTCGCTAGACATAGATGTCTATTATTAGCAGTTTTAGCGGACCGGTACATTCGGCCCGGCTTGGAGAATGGCCCGCGGCCTGAAAAACAAGACAACGAAAACAGCAGAGGGGTAGAGCATGTCCATTCTAGCCGACACCAGGGTTTCGCGCCGCAGCTTGCTCGCCGGAGCCGGCGCTTTCGGCCTCGCCTCAATGGTCAATCCAAAAGTTTCCTGGTCGAGCGACGGGCCGATCCTCAAGGTGCGATCCTACGCCGACATCCAGACGCTCGACCCTTGTTTCCGGCTGGCGGCCCCCGAAGGCGACATCACCAGCGTCATCTTCGCAGGCCTCGTCGTCACCACGCCGGGCGATAGCTGGGGCTGGCGGCCGATGGCTGCGGAAACGATCAAGCAGCTCGATCCGCTGACCGTCTCCTTCCAGCTGCGCGACAATATCGGCTTCACCGATGGCTACGGCCAGATGACGGCGGAAGACGTCAAGTTTTCGATCGAACGCATCGCCGACCCCGCCAACAAGAGCCCCTATTCCGGCGACTGGGCAACGCTCAAGGAGGTCGAGGTCAAGGACAAGCTGTCGGGGCTGATCCACCTGAAGCAGGCCTTCGCGCCGCTGTGGACGTCGACCTTGCCGACGCCGTCCGGCACCATCCTGTCGAAGCGCGCCATCACCGAGCTCGGTGGCAAGATGGGCGTCAAGCCGGTGGCCCAGTCGGGCCCCTACATCCTGAAGGAATGGCTGCCCAAGCAGCGCACGGTGCTGGTGCGCAATCCCGACTGGAAGTACGAGCAGGGCGCCTTCGCGGAAATCCACATCCATCCGATCGAGGATGAGAAGACCGCCGAACTTGGCTATGAGGCCGGCGACCTCGACTACACCTGGACCGCGGTCTCCTCGATCTCGCGGCTGAAGCAGACACCGCCGCCAAAGACGACCGTCGTCGAGAAGCCTTCGCTGGCCTTTGTCTGGCTCGGCATGAACCAGGATGTCGCCCCTTTCGACAATCCGAACATGCGCCGCGCGGTTCAGTACGCGGTGGATCGCAAGGCGGTGGTCGACGCTGCCTATTTCGGTGCGGCCGCTACGGCCACCGGCATCATCGCGCCCGGCCTGCCTGGCCATCGCGAGAAGAACCTCTTCGATTTCGATCCGGACCGCGCCCGCGACATGATCGCCAAGGAGGGGCTGGCCGGCACCACGATCACGCTCGACATCCTCAACAAGACCGAGCGGCTGACCGCGGCGCAGGTCGTGCAGTCGAACCTGCAGGATGTCGGCCTCAATGTGGAGATCAAGCAGAACGACAGCGGCACTTTCTGGACGCTTGGCGCCAAGGAAGGCGACTACTGGAAAAAGCTGCAGATGATCATCAGCCGCTTCTCCATGCAGCCGGATCCGAGCTGGGCCACCGCCTGGTTTACCCGCGACCAGATCGGTGTGTGGAACTGGGAGCGTTTTTCAAGCGAGGAATTCGACAAGCTCAACGCCGAGGGCATGGTCGAGCTCGACCCGGCAAAACGCGATGTCATCTACAAGAAGCTGCAGGACCTGATGGAGGAGAACGGCAACTACGTTTTCCTGACGCATGAGGTCACCGGCATCATGAATCGAGACACGCTAGTGGCCGGCCTGAAGCCGAACGGCGAACCCGTGTTCACCGACTTCAAACCGGCATGACATCGGCGGGCGGGGCTCGTTCCCGCCAAAGACCGTCCGACAGGTACTGGAAATGATCCGCTACGCCCTCAAGCGTCTGTGGCTTGGCGCCATCATCATCAGCGTCGCCATGATGATGATGTTCGCCATGGTCTACCTTATTCCCGGCGACCCGGCCTCCGTCGCGCTGGGGCCGCGCGCGACGCCGGAGATGATGGAGGCGCTGCGCGTACGCATGGGCCTCGACCAGCCGGTTTGGCGGCAGTTCCTACATTTCTACGGATCGGTCCTGCGCGGCGATCTCGGCACCGAGGTGCTATCAGATCGGCCAGTTCTGGACGTGGTGATGGAACAGCTTCCGTTCACGCTGGCGCTGGTGGTCGGCGGCATCACGTGGTCGGTGGCGCTGGGCATCCCGCTTGGCTGCATCGCAGCGGTGCGGCGCGGCGGCTTTGTCGACCAGGTGATCGGGGTCCTGTCGGTGGCGATGATCGCCGTGCCATCCTTCGTCGTCGCCATCTATTCGCTGCTGGTGTTTGCGGTCGCCCTGCAATGGCTTCCGGCGATCGGCGCCGGCGAACCGGGCGACCTCGCCAGCCGGCTTCAGCACCTCATCCTGCCGTCTCTGGCGGTCGGCCTTGGCTGGATCGGCTATATCTCGCGCATGGTGCGCGCCTCGATGCTGGAGACGCTGGAGGCCAGCCATATCCGCACGGCGCGCGCCTTCGGCCTGACCGAGCACCGGATCGTCTACACCTATGCGCTGCGCATCGCCGTGCTGCCGACCATCACCTTGCTCGGCGTCGGCATCGGCCACATGCTGTCGTCTTCCGTCTTCGCCGAAATCGTCTTCGCCCGTCCCGGCATCGGCAAGCTGGTCTATGAGGCGATCTCGGTGCGCAACTATCCAATCGTCTCCGGAGCCGTGCTGGTTACCACGGTCTTCTTCGTCCTCGTCAACGTAGCGGCCGACATCCTGGTCGGCCTATTGGATCCCCGTGTCAGATCAAGTTTCAACTGAGCTGCCATCCCGCAGCTTCCGTCTCGGCATGATATGGCGCACCGTGCGCCGCATCATGCGCGAACCGCTGGGCGCCATCGGCCTGACGCTGGTGACGGTGGTGGTGCTGTCAGCGGTGTTCGCCAGCGGCCTGACCAGCTATGCGCCGAGCAAGATATCGCCGGCCGAACGTTTCGCTTCGCCGAGCCTGCTGCATCTGCTCGGCACCGACCATCTCGGCCGCGATCTTCTCACCCGAGTGCTCTATGGCGGGCGCGTCGCGCTTTTGATCGCGCTGGGCGCGACAGCGGTGTCGCTGGTTGTCGGCGTCGTGCTGGGGCTGATCGCAGGCTATGGGCCGCGCTGGCTCGACAATGTGCTGCTGCTGATCTTCGACGCGGTGAAGAGCTTTCCCACCGTTATGCTGGCGCTGACGCTGGTCACCCTGTTCGGCCCCTCGCTCTACGCGGTGGTGCTGGTGGTGATGCTGGTCAATGTGCCGGGTTATGCCCGCATCATCAGAACCCAGACGCTGGTGCTCAAATCAGCCGAACATGTCATGGCGGCGCGCTCGATGGGCGCCAGTGCGGGCCGCATCCTGCGCGTCCATATCCTGCCCAACATCATCGGCCCGATCCTGATCTTGATATCGATGGACATTCCCGTGGTGGTGGCGATCGAGGCCGGCATGAGCTTTCTCGGGCTCGGCGTGCGGCCGCCGACGCCGAGCTGGGGCGCGATCCTCAATGACGGCTTCGCCAACATTCGCGATTCCTACTGGATCGTGATTGCCGGCGGCCTGCCGATCGTGCTGACGACACTCGGTTTCACCTTCTTCGGCGAGACGCTGCGCGACCTCTTCGATCCCCGGCTGAAGGGGCGCTCATGACGGTTCTCGAGGTCAAGAATCTGAGCGTCGCCTTCCACACCGAGAGTGGGCGATTGGAGGCGCTGAAGCAGGTGAGCTTTTCCGTGCCGGCCAACCGCAGCGTCGGCGTGGTCGGCGAATCCGGCTGCGGGAAATCGACGCTCATCAACGCCATTCTCGGCCTGCTCGCCGACAATGGTGAAATCACATCGGGCGAGATCATCTTCGAGGGCGACAAGGACCTTGCCCGGCTCGACCCGACCGCGATGCGCGGCCTGCGCGGGCAAAGGATCGCCACCGTGTTCCAGGATCCGATGGGTGCGCTCAACCCGGTGCTTTCGGTGGGGCGGCAGATGCGCGACATCCAGTATCGCTCCGGTCTGTCGAAGCGGGACAAGGATGCGCGTTCGGTCGCCATGCTGCGCAAGGTGCGGATTCCCGATCCGGAAAGCCGGCTGACACAGTTTCCGCACGAGTTCTCCGGCGGCATGAAGCAGCGCATCGCCATCGCCATGGCGCTGATGATGGAACCGGCGCTGCTGATCGCCGACGAGCCGACAACTGCGCTCGATGCCACGCTGGAGGTGGCCACCATCGAACTGCTCAAGGATCTGCAGCGCGACATCGGCTGCTCGGTGCTGTTCATCTCGCATCATCTGGGCGTGATTGCCGAACTCTGCGACGAGATGATCGTGATGTATGCCGGTGAGGTGGTGGAGAGCGGCACGACTCGCGAGATCTTCCACGATGCGCGCCATCCCTACACGCAGAAGCTTTTGGCCTGTGATCCCGCGCGGCTGTCGCAGCGGGTTGCCCGCCTGCCGACCATCGCCGGGACCTTGCCGGATCTGCGCCGCCGACCAAGCGGCTGCGTCTTCCAGCCGCGCTGCGATCGCGCCGACGCCCAATGCCTGACGACGCCTCCCAGCGCAATCCTCGGTGGGTCTCACATCGCCCACTGCTGGCATGCGGACATTCCCTTGGGAGCGATGAACGCATGAGCTCCGACGACCTGCTCCGCGTCAGCGATTTGCGAGTCTCGTTCCGGGTTGGCGGCCTGTCCGCCAGGCTCGCCGGGCGAGCCACCGAGATCGAAGCGGTGTCCGGTGTCAGCTTCACTCTTCAACGAGGCAGCACCTTCGCGCTGGTCGGCGAATCCGGCTCGGGCAAGACGACGCTGGCGCGCACCCTCAACGGTCTTCAGCCGGTGAAAGCGGGCACGATCCTGTTTGAAGGGCAGGAACTGCAAGGCCTGTCCAACACCGCCATGAAACCGGTGCGGCGGCGCATGCCGATGATGTTCCAGGATCCGGTCGGGTCGCTGTCACCACGGCTCAGCGTGCGCTCGCTGCTGTCGGAGCCTTTCGTCATCCACGGACTGTCGGATCGCGATCTCAACGCCGAAGTCACACGGCTTCTTGCGCTGGTCGGACTGCCGCGCGATTTCGCCGACCGCTACCCGCACCAGCTTTCCGGCGGCCAGGCACGCCGCGTCGGTGTGGCGCGGGCGATCGCGCTGGACCCCGTGCTGGTCGTCGCCGACGAACCGACCGCCGGCCTCGACGTCTCGGTGCAGGGAGAGGTGCTGAACCTGCTCAACGATCTGCGCGACCGCATGGGCCTGTCGATGCTGATCATCACCCACAATCTGCATGTCGTGCGCCAGATCGCCGACCGCATGGCGGTGATGTATCTCGGACGCTTCGTCGAGCAGGGTGAAACCGAAGCGATCTTCCGCGCGCCGCATCATCCCTATACGGCGGCACTTCTGTCCGCCAATCCGGAGCCCGATCCCGACAGGGTGCATCAGCGCATCACGCTGCCGGCTGACGTTCCGTCCCTGCTGGCGCGCCCTTCAGGC
>NZ_RZOM01000680.1:0-3388 GCF_003999175.1 Mesorhizobium sp. M7A.F.Ca.ET.027.03.2.1
ATCTCGGCCTCGATCTCATCGAGCCTCGGCCCCACGGTGCGAGCCAGCCGCTCGCCGGCTTCGGTGGGCGACACGCTGCGCGTGGTGCGAGTCAGGAGCCGTACGCCCAGCCGCTCCTCCAGCGCCCGCACCGTGTGGCTGAGCGCCGATTGGGAAACCCCGAGCTTGGCCGCCGCCCTGGTGAAGCTTTCCTCGCGCGCGACGGCGAGGAAGGCGGTTAGCTCATTCAGATTGTCTCGCGGCATTCATGAGCCCCTTTCATAAGATCATGCTGGATATAGCACCTAATCGGCACCAATCGCAGACCCTAGATAGGCATCATCACACCGGGCGCCTCGGCCGCCTCGGAGACCGGCGGTCGGGTCATGCCTGTTGCCAGGAAGGGACAAAACATGGACATCACGCGAAACGGCTCTCAAGCCTCGGCCAGGGGATCGACCGACTATTTCACCGGCGCGGTGCGCATCGACGTGCCCTTCAAGGGCAGCGAGCCCGCCCGGGTCGGCGGCGCCACCGTGACTTTCGAGCCCGGCGCGCGCACCGCTTGGCACACGCATCCCCTTGGCCAGACGCTGATCGTCCTCTCGGGCGCCGGCCTGGTGCAGCGCGAGGGCGGCCCGATCGAACCGATCCTGCCCGGCGACATCGTCTGGTTCGCGCCCGGAGAGAAGCATTGGCATGGCGCCGCGCCGACCACCGCGATGAGCCACATCGCTGTCGCCGAAGCGCTCGACGGCAAGGTCGTCGACTGGCTGGAGCATGTCAGCGACGAACAATACGGGGTTTGACCAAGTATCGGCGCGTGGCGCCGAGTTCAACGCCCGAACTCTTCGAAGGAGACCACCATGACCAATGTTCCAAGGCTGAAAAGCCCATTCTCCGATATCGCTCCCGCGCTTGGCAGATACACAGACGAGGTGTTGTTCGGCGACGTTTGGGAGCGCCCCGGCCTATCGCCGCGGGACCGCAGCCTCGTCACCGTCACCAGCCTGATTTCGGGCTACCGGATAAATGAGATGCCTTTCCACATGAAGCGCGCGCTCGACAATGGGGTCACCCGCGACGAACTCATCGAAACCATTACGCATCTCGCCTTCTACGCCGGATGGCCAACGGCAGCCACGGCTCTGGGCATTGCCCGCAAGGTCTTCGAACAAGCCGACGCCGAGAAGAAGGGATAACGACAATGCAGAAGCGCACACTTGGAAACAGCGGTCTCGACGTTTCGGCCATCGGGCTCGGCTGCATGGGAATGAGCCAGTCATACGGGCAGCCGATGGAGACGGCGGATGCAGTCCACCTGATCAGGGCGGCGTTCGACCGTGGCATCACCTTCTTCGACACCGCGGAGGTCTATGGACCGTTCACGAACGAGGAGGTCGTCGGCGAGGCGCTGCAGCCGATCCGCGACCAGGTGGTGATCGCCACCAAATTCGGCATCGACATCGCCGGGACAGCCCGACACGATGGCATGGACAGCCGGCCGCAGCATATTCGTGACGTCGTCGAGGCCTCGCTCAGGCGGCTGAGGACCGACCACATAGACCTCCTATACCAGCACCGCGTCGATCCGGTCGTGCCGATCGAAGAGGTGGCGGGCGCTGTGAAGGACTTGATCAGCCAAGGCAAGGTGAAGCATTTCGGTCTCTCCGAGGCGGGCGTACGCACGATCCGGCGCGCGCATGCGGTACAGCCGGTCGCCGCGGTCCAGAGCGAATATTCGCTCTGGTGGCGTGAACCGGAAGAGGCGATCCTGCCGGTGCTTGAAGAACTGGGGATCGGCTTCGTGCCCTTCAGCCCGCTGGGCAAGGGGTTCCTCACCGGCGCCATCGATGCCAGCACGACGTTCGACAGCAGCGACTTCCGCAACACCGTGCCGCGTTTTGCGGAAGACGCCCGCAAGGCGAACCAGGCGCTGGTCGACGCGATCGGCGTGATCGCTGCCGAGAAGAAGGCGACATCAGCACAGGTCGCTCTCGCCTGGCTGCTGGCGCAGAAGCCCTGGATCGTTCCGATCCCCGGCACCACCAAGCTCAATCGCCTCGAAGAGAACATCGCGTCGGCCACCATCGCGCTGACGGCGGACGATCTTGCCAACATCGAGAATGCGGTCTCGGCGATCGCGGTGAAGGGAGCGCGCTATTCTCCGCAACAGGAAGCAAGGATCGATCGTTAGCCACCTGGGAGAGCGTGATGAGCCAACCAGTCTCAAGACGAGGTGCGCTGATGACCATGCTTGCACTGCCTCTGGGCGCCGGATTGAGTCCCGGATCGAGCCGGCCCGCCAGTGCGTCGAGCGCGCGGCGAACGGGCGGCGCCAAAGTGCTGGTGGCCTACTACAGCCGCACCGGCAACACGCGGGTCATCGCGCGCCAGATCAGCAGGGCTCTGCGAGCGGATATTTTCGAGATCGCGACCGTCGATCTCTACCCGGAAGACTACAAGCAGCAGGTTGCGGTGGCGGAGCAGCAGCGGGAGTCCGGTTTCGAACCGGCGCTGGCCGCCACGGTGCCTGATATCGAATCCTACGAGACGGTGTTCCTCGGATTTCCGATCTGGGGCATGACCGCGCCTTCGGTGATCCGCTCCTTCCTGTCGAAACACGATCTGTCCGGCAAGACATTGGTGCCGTTCATCACCCATGGCGGCTACGGAATAGGGCAGAGCCTGAAAGTCCTCGCAGATCATGCACCAGGGGCTCGGCTCATCGAGGGTTTTTCCAAGCAGTGCGACCAGGAACGCCAGACGCTTGAAGAGGTCACCGGCTGGCTCGGTCGGGTCGAATTGCCCGGCTGAGCCGCCAACGCGACCGCCCAGGCTGCCGGGGGCAGCGAAGCCAAAGCAGAAAAGGAAAAGAATCATGGCCGAGAACATCAGGGACAAAGTCGTCGTCATCACTGGCGCCAGCAGCGGGCTGGGCGAAGCCGCCGCACGGCTTCTGGCCAGGGAGGGCGTGAAACTGGTGCTGGGCGCACGCCGCCTCGACCGGCTGCAGGTGCTGGCCGGCGCGCTTTCACTTGGCGAGGGCGCCATCCTTCAGACCGACGTCACCGACGTCGGCCAGGTCCGGCGTCTGGTCGACCATGCGGTCGAGACGCATGGCCGCGTCGACGTCATCATCAACAATGCCGGCCTGATGCCGCATTCCCCGCTGGAGCGCGGCAAGGTCGAGGACTGGGACCGGATGATCGACGTCAATATCAAGGGCGTGCTCTACGGCATTGCCGCCGCGCTGCCGCACATGAAGACGCAGAAAAGCGGCCACATCATCAACGTCTCGTCGGTCGCCGGCCACAAGGTCGGGCCGGGCGGAGCGGTCTATGCCGCGACCAAGCACGCGGTGCGCATCATCTCGGAAGGCCTGCGCCAGGAAGTGAAACCCTATAAC
>NZ_RZOM01000681.1:0-3387 GCF_003999175.1 Mesorhizobium sp. M7A.F.Ca.ET.027.03.2.1
GGTCACGGGCGATACGGATGTCCGCTAGGGCGACGGCGCGCGTCATGGGGCGACCCCCTCTGGCCTGCCGGCCATCTCCCCCTCGAGGGGGGAGATTGGCAGCTTCGACGCTGCCGTTCTTCCTGTCACGTCGGTGATTGGCGAAAGCCGGGCAGCAGCTAATCTCCCCCCTCGAGGGGGAGATGGCCGGCAGGCCAGAGGGGGTCGCTCGTGAATGTGGGACATCGTCTTACTGAACCAACGGCAACGTCATCAGCCGCCCGAACTCAGGATGCGGCGCCTCATCCCCGCACAATCTCAGGCAGTTCCAGGCGGTCGCCTGGTTGCTGGTCACCACGGGACGTCCGATCGCCTTTTCCATGCCGGTGAGCGCGAGGGCGCTACGCAGCGCCGTGCAGGACACGAACAGCGCATCGGCGGTGGCGCCGGTGGCTTCCCGCGCAAGATCGACAAGCGTTGCCGGTGCGATGCGCGCCATCTCGCGGTCATCCTCGAAACCGAGGCAGGTGAAGCTGACGATCTCGAAGCCGCGCGCCGCGAAATAGGTGGCCATCGGCCTGGATGTTTCGACCGTGTAGGGAGTGAGGATGCTGAGCTTGTTTGCGCCCAGCGCACGCAGCCCGCGCACGCCCGCCATCGGCGGTGTGACCACCGGCACGCCGGGCTTTGCGACCTGGATCGCCGCCTCGATCTCGGCATCGCCGATTACCACCGACGCCGAAGTGCAGGAATAGCAGATGGCATCGAGCTTCTCGTCCGGCAGGATCAGGGCCGCGCCCGCCGTCAGCGCCGGCTGCATCTTGCGCAGGTTTTCAGGCGTCGTCGGGTTGGCATAGGGAATGCGCGCGACATAGACGCCGACCCGCTCGCTCGCCACCATGCGGCGGAAATCCGGTTCGCTGGTGTGATCAGTGGCCAGGATGATCAGGCCGATGCGCATGTCGAGCGGGCGTGCATCCAGCGCCGGCCGTTTCGGGTAGATCTTGATCTCGGGCAAGGGTTTCATCGGCTACCTCTCGATCTTGCCGTAGCGGCGTTCCAGCCAGCGCAGCAGCACGACCGAAAACAGACTGATGACCAGGAAGAAAGCACCGACCAAGGTGATCGGCTCGATATAGCGATAGTAGGTGTTGGCGACGCTTTTGGCCTGGTTCATCAGTTCCAGCACGGTGATTGCCGACAGCAGCGGCGTTTCCTTGAACATGGCGATGAAATAATTGGCGAGCGCCGGAATCATCGGCGGGATGGCCTGCGGAATGATGATGTGGGTCCAGGTCTGACTGGCGCTCAAATTGCATGCCTTGGCGGCCTCCCATTGGCCGCGCGGCACATTGTCGATGCCGGCACGATAAACCTCGGCCGTGTAGGTGCCGTAATGCAGCCCGAGCCCGATGACACCGGCGACCAGCGGCGGCAACAGGATGCCGATGTCGGGCAGCACGTAGAAAATGAAATAGAGCTGCACCAGCAGCGGCGTGCCACGGATGAATTCAGCCGCCCAGCCGACCGTGCGCGACAGCGCTTTGTTGGGCGAGCGGCGCGCCAGCGCAATGCCCAGCCCGACGACCGCCGCCAGCACCGAGCCGAGCAGCGTCGCCAGGATGGTGATCTTCACCCCCTGGATCAGCGTCGGCATGATTTCCCAGACGAAATTCCAATCCCATTCCATCAGCAGGCCCAATTTATCAGAAGGAAATTGGCCATCAGGCACGCACCCCATCGAGGCCGCGCGCCATGCGTCGTTCCAGCGAGCGCACGCCCCACGAGATGAGCAGGGCGAGGATGAAATAGATGATCAGGATGGTGGTGAATGGCACCAGGGTGTTGCCGGTCTGGGCGCGCACCACCTGCGCCTGGAAGGTCAGGTCGGTGAGCGAGATCAGCGACACCACGGCGGTCGCCTTGAGCAATTCGATGGCGTTGTTGCCGAAAGTCGGCAGCATCACCAGCAGCGCCTGCGGCAGGATGATGTGGCGCATGCCTTGCCACCGCCCGAGATTGAGCGCGGTGCAGGCCTCATACTGTTCGCGGCCGATCGACTGGATGGCACCGCGCACGACTTCGGCGGCGTAGGCGCCGACATTGAGGCCGAGCGCCAGCACGCCGGCCTGCAACGGGGTCAACGAAATGCCGATGAAGGGCAGCACGAAATAGGCCCAGAACAACTGCACGAAGATCGAGGTGCCGCGGAAGAATTCGATGTAGGCGGTGGCCAGCGCGCGCAGCACGAAGAAACGCGACAGCCGCCCCATTCCGGCAAGAAAGGCCATGAACAGCGCAAGCACCGACCCCATCAGCGTCAGCTCGACGGTGACAAGAGCTCCCTGCAATATCAGGCCGAAATAGCCGGACCACTGGGTCATTTACGTTCCAACGTTGGGTTTAGCATCTTCTCCCCGTTTACGGGGAGAAGATGCCGGCAGGCAGATGAGGGGCAGCACTAGAGTCTCAGAACTTGGCGTCGCCCCTCATCCGTCACTTCGTGACACCTTCTCCCCGTTGAACGGGGAGAAGGAAAAATCACTTCGCCGCGCAGAGCTTGTCGCGGCTGGTCGACATCGCCGCCGCCGCCGAGAAGCCGTAGGGTTCGATAATCTTGGCGAACTCGCCTGATTTCTTCATCTTGGCCAGTTCTACGTCGAAGGCGTCGCGCAGTGCCTCATCGCCCTTCTTGAAGGCGGCGCCGTCGCAATAGACCGGTGCGCCCTGCACCGGAGCGATGACTTCGAGGTTCGGATCGTTGGCCTTCTTGACCAGATCATTGATCGACAGGACGGGCAGCGAATAAGCGTCGATGCGGCCATCCTGGAGCATCTTCACGCCGCTCTGGCCATCCGGCACGACGATGACGCGATCGCGTGGCACGCCGGCATTGAGCGCGAGCTTCTCCTCGGTGCCGCCGCCCGGCGCGCCGATGGTCGCAGTCGTATCCTTGGCGACATCCTCATAGCTCTTGAAGCCCTTCGGATTGCCCTTCTTCACCAACATCGCCTCGGCATCGCAAAGCACCGGCTCGGAATAGACGACGGCGGCGCAGCGTTCCGGCTTCATGAACAGGCCGGCGGTGACGACATCGAAGCGACCTGCCTGCAGGCCGGGGATCATGGCGCCATATTCAGAGATCGAAGCGGCGACGTCGGCGACGCCGAGCCGCTTGAATATCTCGCGGGCCACATCGGGCGCGGCACCCGAAACTTTGCCGTCGGCGGCGACCGCCGTGTAGGGCGGCTCGTTGGCGATGGCGAGGCGAGCGAAACCTTGCGCCTTGAGTTGTTCGAGCTTGCTGTCATCGGCCGAACCCACGCTCGAGGCGGCCAGCACCGCCGCCAGCGTAAGGCTGGCGACGCCAGCCAGAATGCCAAGTTTCTTCTTCATTGTTCCCAACTC
>NZ_RZOM01000682.1:0-3386 GCF_003999175.1 Mesorhizobium sp. M7A.F.Ca.ET.027.03.2.1
GTCCCATCAGATAATGCGCCTGGCTGATCGGCACGATCAGCACCGCGGCAACGGCCGCCAGCATGGCACCGAGCGCGAAGACGCCGCCATAGACACGGCCGACAGGGATGCCGAAGGCCTGTGCGGTTTCGCTGTCATACTGCGTGGCGCGCATGACGAGGCCGATCCTGGTGCGCGTCAGCACCAGCCATGTCGCGGTGAGCAGCAGCGCGGAAGCGGCGATAACAGACAGTTTGTAGCCGGAGTAGCCGAACCAAGGCAAAAGGATGCGGTAGCTGAACGGCGGCTCGACCGGCCGGGCTTCCGGGCCATAGAAGGTCAGAGCCAGCTGCTGGATGATATAGAGCATGCCGATGGTGGCGACGATGGTGGCTTCCGGATTGTAATTGAGCCGGCGCAGCACCAGCCGTTCGGCGACCAGCGCAATGGCGCCGACGATCAGCGGAGCAATCACCAGCGCCGCCAGGAAGCCGAGCGCAGGGTGACCGCCGATGGCCGTGGTGATCGCCCAGGCGAGCACCGCGCCCAGCATGAAGAACTCGCCATGCGCGACATTGACCACGCGCATGACACCGAACACCAGGGACAGCCCAAGCGCCGTCAGCGCCAGCACGGCTGAGGTGACGAGGCCTTCGAGGGCAGCGAGGAGGAGGTGGGGACCAAAGTGCATCGGTTACACGCTGGCAGGCGCTTGCTGGAATGCCAAACTCACAGCGCCTGCGTCGTATAATCTCCCTCGGCCTCGTAAAGCCCGTCCTCGATCTTGGTCTTGTGCACGACCTTGAGCTTGCCGCCCTCGACCTTGGAGATGTTCTGGATACCAAAGCACTGGTGGATCTTGCCGTTGAAGGTTTTTGGCCCCTGCGGATGCTGCGGGCCTTCGGCGAACTCGGTCAGTGCCTCGGTCGCCTCGACCAGCTTGGCGCGGTCTTCCGGACCCTTGTAGCCGGCGTCTTCCATTGCCTTCTTGACGACATAGAGCGTCTCCCAGCAGCCGAACATGTGGGCTGCGGTGGAGACATCCTTGGGATCGCCGACGGCAGCGCCATTGTCATCGATGCCGACAGCGGTGCGGTAGGCCTTCTGCGCTTCGGAATCGTTGGCCTGCGCATAACGCGGCGAGCCTTCCCAGAAATGGCTGCCGTCGAGGAATTCGAGGCCGGGACTGTTGATGTCGGTGGCTTCGAGCGAATCGATGAAGCCGAACAGTTGCGGCCGGTTGGAGCCATAGAACTCGCCGAGCTCCTTGACGAAGGTCAGCACGGCCGGGCCGACCATGACGTGGTAGATCACCTCGGTCTCGGCCGGGATCTGCGGGAAGTATTTGGTGAAGGACGATTCCGTCGGCGGGATGGCGATCTGCGCGATGACCTCGCCGCCTTGCGCCTTCAGTGCCGGCGGCAGGTAGTCGCGATGGTCGTAGCCGAAAGCGAAATCGGGGAAGATCTGCGTCACCTTCTTGCCGGCATTGGCCGCGATCCACGGCGCCATCGACTGGATCTGGCTCTTCACGTCGGTGATGCCGGGCTGGAAGACATAGCGGTTCAGCTTTGTCGAGGCGACGTGATGGCCTTCGCTGACGACGAAATAGGGCATCTTGTTTTCGCCGGCGGCGGGCGCCGAGCCAATGACGACATGCGAGAACAGCGTGCCGAAGACGATGTCGGTCTTGTGCTGGGTGGCGAACTTGCCGACCACCTCGGCGCCACGGCCGGGATCGGTGCCGTCATCCTCGATGATCACCTCGACCTGACGGCCGTTGATGCCGCCGGCGGCGTTGATCGCCTTGACCGCGGCAGCCGTGGTCTTCTCGTACCAGCGGCCATAGGCGGCGCCGATGCCGGTGCGGTGCGACTGGAAGCCGATCTTGATCGGCGCCGAGCTCTGCGCCTGGGAATAGCGGACGAAGCCGGGGGCCAGGCCCAGACCGGCGCCGGCGGCCAGACCCTTCAGCGCCGTGCGGCGGGTGAGCGTGGATCTGGAGAGATCGAAAAACCCATTCTTGTCAGTCACGGCAGTTCCCCTGTTTTTGAGTTTTGACTGGCTGTAACGAGGCAAAAAATCGCATGTGTACAAACTAAATCACCAAAGCCCCGACGTGGCAAGCGGGCTTTCCCCGAAGGCATGCTGGTCGCCTTTTCTCATCCGACAGTCGGCGTGGCAAGCAACCAGAGGCCGAAGACGGTGTAGGCGATCATCAGCAAGGTGAGCGGGAACTGGCTGAGTGCCGCGCGGGAGGGCTGTGGGTGCAGGCGCCAGGCGAAGCCGTGAGCGACGAGGACGGCGAGCACATGGCCCAGGATGATGGCGCCGGCCTGGATATTCCACAGCCACCACGCAGAGTCCGCCCCCGCAACGATGCCGGCCTCGATCTGCATGTCGGCGGTGCCGAACAGGTTCCAGCCCAGCGCCAACGGATCGGACAGTGCCGCAAGCGCATACTGGCCGTCGACGAGCAGCGCCGTCAGATAATGCGCAACGTGATAGGCAAGCGCAATCGGCACGATCGACCACACCAGCAGGCCTGCGGCCTGGCCGAGCGTGTGATCGCTGCCGGCAAGACGCTGGCCGAGCCGGACGGCAAGCAGGAACACCGCCGCCAGCAGCGCGAATGTCAGGATCAGCCCGCAAGTGCCGCTGCCGATCAGCGCGGTGCGGCCGGGAAATTCGAGCGGGTTGATGCCGAACAGGCCGAGCCAGAAGAAGGTCTTCGACAGGCCGTCGAAGGACACCGACGACAGGGCCAGCAGCAGGAAGGCGATGCCGCTGGCCGGCAGGGGCTGCGCCGTCAGCAGCTTGGCGCCGGGCCAGCACAGGCCAAGCCGGCCGTCTTGGTTGCGTTCGGCCACGGCGAAGCGCGCCACCATCGAGAAGAAAACCGTCAGGAATTCACCGCTGCGGCTCCAGTCGCGATAGCCGAACGCCAGCATGGCGAGGAAAGAGAACAGCCAGTAGAGGCCGGCGGCCAAGGCCAGCCGCCCCGGATCGTCGGGCGCCGGATCGATGAGTTCGAACCAGGCGAAGGCGAAGAACAGGATGACAGCCGGCCAGCAGCCGACCCATCCGGGCAGGCGCCATGCTCCGTGATCCCTGGTCCCGAACAGGCGCGAGGCGAGACGCCATGCTCCATACCAGGGGTTGAGCCATGACCAGAGGTCGCCGAAGACACCCTGCAGCAGCGTGACGCCGGCCCACAACAGTGTCCAGATCACCAGTGGCAGAGGATTGGAAAGTGGGTCGCGGCTGCCGAAAAGGCCGGCGGCTATGAGGATTACAAAGCCGGCAAAGGAGAGCAGGCTGATGACGGTGCGGGCGGCGTTGCTGAGGGCAAACAACGGCAGGCGCCGGCGCCAGAAACGGTCCAGCAAATCCGCAGGCAGCAGCGC
>NZ_RZOM01000683.1:0-3385 GCF_003999175.1 Mesorhizobium sp. M7A.F.Ca.ET.027.03.2.1
AAGCAGCGCGGCTGGCGGAGCTTCTGGCCGCGCTCGGCAAGAGCGAGAAAGAGGAGATGCGGCTCCAGAAGTCGCTCGAGGCCGCACAGGCGAAGCTGTCGGAAACGAGCGAAGCGGCCCGCATGATGGAAGGCGACAAGGAAGCCGAGCTGGCTCGCGGCCAGGCGGAAATGCGCGGGTTGAGCTCGGAGATCCAGAACCTGCAATCGCGGCTGGAGCAAGTGTCGACCGAAAACAGCGAAGCCGCAGGCGAGATCGCCAGGCTCAAGAGCGAACTGAACGACGCCCTGGCCGAAAAGAAGATCGCCGATGAAAGATTGTCCGCGCTGAGCCAGGAGAGCGAAGGCGACAAGATGAGTCTTTCCAAGGTGAACGCCAACCTTTCTCAACTGACGCTGCAACAGGCGTCCGAACAGATACAGTTCGACGTGCAGAGGCAGGAGTGCGAGGACCTCAAGGCAGAAATCGCCTCGCTCAATGCCCGGATCAAGGAACTGCTGCCCTATGAGCGGCTCCACAAGGCCACCAATGGCAGGCCGCCCGAGAATGGCGTGGTCGAGATAGCCGGGGCGATGGCGAAGAAAGCACGGACGACGGGCAGGCGGCGCATGCGCAGGAATGTCGGCGCCGCTTCGTAAAGCGTGTCGCGCCTGAAGGGCTTCAGGCGACCGGCTTCAGGTCTTTGTTTTGTGCATGGGAGGCCGGCACCTCACCCGGAGAGTAAGCCCAATGGGGCACCGGCCAGGCGGATCGACAGGTCCGCCGCACAGACAAGGTAGCGCGCCTCGGTTCCGCACGGCATTGGTGCGATCACGGAAGGTGTCAGCGGCAATTCCCGGGCTGCTGATTCGAACCTTTTCGACGACCCGCCGGCCGGAGGCTGCAAACACGCCCGGGAAACGATCGCGGGCCGGCCCGGTGCCTTCTCAGTCGAGCGGCTCGTGCTGATAAAGCTCGTCCATGCTGAGCGAGGCCAGGGCGCCGAAAGGGGCCTGCTTTTTCACGCGGCCGCCGCTCAGGATGACCACGTCGTCGCAGAACGAGATGGTGCTGTGGTGGTGGCTGATGACGATGGTCGTGCGGCGGCCGGCTCTCGACTTCAGGGTCTCGACGATGGCCGCTTCCGACAGCCCGTCCACCGCATTGGTGGCTTCGTCCAGGATGAGGAGATCGGGATCGCGCACCAGGGCTCTGGCCAAGGCGATCCGCTGCCTCTGTCCCGCCGACAGATTGACGCCCCTGTAGCCGACCAGGGTCTCGTAGCCCTGAGGCAGCCTTTCGATGAACTCGTGCGCTTCGGCCAGTCTTGCGGCGGCTTCGGCGTCGCCGGCTGTCGCCGCGTCCTGGCCGTCGGTTATGTTTTCAAAAATGCTGCCGTCGACCAGTTCCAGTTCCTGGCTGGCCAGGGCGATGTGCCGTCGCCACTGGCTGGCGTCGATCCGGTCGAGCGGCGATCCATCGACGAGGATGCTGCCGGTGTCCGGTTCGACGAAGCGGCACAGGAGATTGACGATCGTCGTCTTGCCGGCGCCCGAGCGGCCGATCAGCGCCGTCGAGCGGCCGCCGCGGATTTCGAATGTCGCCGCATGCAGCACCACCTCGCGCCGGTCCGTACCGGAATAGGTGAATGTCACATCGTCGAACTTGATGCCCTGGCGCAGACCGTGGAACGGCCCGTCGCCTTGCGGCGGTGGCGGCTTGCCGGCGGGATCCAGCAGCCATGTCACCTCTTCTAGCGATCCGCTCAGGCCCTGCAGCTGGCTCCACGAGCCCTGCAGGGCCCGCATATGCGGCTGCAGCCTGTAGAGCAGGATGACGAAGGCGATGATCAGCGGGAAACTCACCTGCGCCAGCCAGGCGCCGATCACCACCGCCAGGAACAGCATGGCGTGGAGAACCTCCGTCATCGGCGGCAGCGCTCCCTGGCGCACGAGCAGCGCGAAGGAAGCGCGGCGAACCGCATCCGACGCCGTGTCGAATATCGCCTTTTCCCGGTTCTCCTGTCCGAAGATGCGGATCAGCCGTCCGGCATGCACAAGGTGAAGCATCTGCGAGGCGAGGTGGCCGTTGCGCGAAGCGACGCTGCGGCTGGGCTCCTTCAGATTGGCAGAGAGGATGGCGTGCGCGATCTGGACGAGCGCCAGTCCGAGCGTGACCAGAAGCGTCATGCGCCACGAAAGCAGCAACAGGAAAGCCAGGAGGATGATGGCGGCCGATGCGCTGACGATGGCCGACAGCATGATCTGGATCGCATCGGAGGCCCGCCAGGATTCGTTGGAGATGATGTTGAGCAGGCGTCCGGGGCTTTGCCGCAGGAAGAACGGGTAGCCGACCCGCAACAGCTGCTCCGACAGGGCGCTGCGGATGGAATGGCTTGCCTTGCCGGAGATGAAGGTCGTCAGCAGCGTGTTGGCGAAGGCGAAGACGTTCTTCAGGACGATCGAGCCGAGGATGGCGACCGAAATGACCACAAGCCGGTCGCGCTCGCTCAGGCCCGATCCGACATGCTGGAGGACAGCGGAGAAGCCGCCCATGCCGGCCGCATCCCCATGTCCCATGATGATGCCCAGCAACGGGATGATCAGGCCGATGCCGAACCCTTCGAGGACGGCGCTGACCAGGCCGAGTACCACCACCGCCGGAAGCAGGCGCAGTTGCCGCTTTCCGAACGCCCGGAACAGCTTCGGCAGGCTTGGCGGCAGCATCGGCATTATAGCGTTTCACCTCGCCTGGGCATTGGCTTGCTGATCTTGCCGCACCGGTTCGGTCCGCGGCCGCCTGGCCAGCAGGAGAACCGCGAACCTGGCCGCGCCGAGCAAATTCATGGCGACGATCGGCCAGTGCGGCAGGTTGAGTTCACGATCGAAGGCGGGTCCACCCGCCAATTCCCTGATAGCCCCTCTTGCGGCCCAGTAGAAATGGCGAAGCAGCCAGGGCGCGTGGCGAACATGCTTCAGGCAGAGCCCGCCATTGCCCAGGCTGTAGTCGCGATGCAGCTTTTCGATGGCTTTGCGATCCCGCCGGCCATGATGATGGAATATCGTCATATCAGGCACATACTCGACCGCGATGCCGAGCAGCATCGCGCGCACGAGGTAATCGGTATCCTCTGCCGACCGCAATGGTCCGCCGGCGCCGAAGCGTTCGTCGAAATAGCCGATGCGGGCCGCGACATCGCGGTGCATCGTCATGTTGCAGCCCAGCACGAAACCGCCGGGATGAACATCCGGCGTCAGCCGCTCGCGCGCCCACGACCGCTTGATGGTGAACGGCAAATCCCTGGCATCGCCAAGCTCGACACGTCCGCCCCGGATGAGCCATTGTTCCCCGGACGCATAGTGTCGCTCCAGATCGCGCAGATAGTCGCGATGGACCGCGCAGTCAT
>NZ_RZOM01000684.1:0-3381 GCF_003999175.1 Mesorhizobium sp. M7A.F.Ca.ET.027.03.2.1
CTATATTCCGGGCTGCGCGCGCATCGATGCGGCCTTGCGCGCGCGTCTCGCCGATGCCGCCTGTCTTCTGTTCGACGGCACGGTCTATACCGACGACGAGATGATCGTCGCCGGCGTCGGTCAGAAAACCGGCGCGCGCATGGGGCATCTGGCAATCTCGGGAGAATCGGGTTCGATCGCCGGCTTGGCCGATGTGAAGGTCGGCCGCCGTGTCTTCGTCCACATCAACAACACCAACCCCATCCTTGACGAGAATTCCGCCGAGCACGCGGCGGTCAAGGCGGCCGGCTGGGAAATCGCAAGCGACGGTATGGAGATGGAATTTTGAGCGACTTCCGCGATGCAGCCAAAGGCGGACTCTCCACGAGCGCTCTCGAAGCCGTGTTGAGACAGGTTGGCGCCGAGCGCTATCACAATCGCCATCCCTTTCACCACAGGATGACCAGCGGCGCATTGTCGAAGGCCGAGATGAAGGCCTGGGCGCTGAACCGCTATTGCTATCAGGCGGTCATCCCGCGCAAGGATGCCATGATACTCGTGCATGCCGAGGATCCAGCGTTTCGCGCCGCGTGGCGCAAGCGGATCGAGGATCATGACGGCGAGGACGGCTGGAGCGGCGGCATCGCGCGCTGGCTGCATCTGGCAACTTCGCTCGGCCTGGACGCCGAGGCCGTGAAGAGCGAAAGGCTGGCACTGCCGGCGACGCGCTTCGCGGTGGGCGCTTACCTTTCCTTTTGCACAAACCGGACGTTGTTCGAGGCGGTCGCGTCCTCGCTGACCGAGATGTTCTCGCCACTCATCATCGGCGAGCGGGTGCCGGCAATGCTGGCCAAATACGACTACATCACCGAGGACACGCTGGCCTATTTCAGGCAACGGCCCGAACAGGCCTCACGTGACGCCGACTTCGCCCTCGCCTACGTGCTCAGCCACGCCGATACGGCGGAGCGCCAGCAGCAGGCAATCAATGCACTGGTGTTCAAATGCGATATACTCTGGGCCATGCTTGATGCGCTTCAACACGCCTATGGCGAGCAGGGAAACATACCGCCCGGCGCCTTCCAGCCCGAGGCAGCCCAATGATGGCGCTGCGCGAAAGAGCCGTGGTGTCGCTGCGGTCGATACCTTCGCTGCCGAAGCACGTGCGCATACAGTACGATTCTGTGCGGCAGGCATTCGCCGTGCTTTCACCCGAAAAGATATTCTGGCCGAACGATGTCAGTCTCGATATTTTGCGCCGCTGCGATGGACGGTCAACGGCAGGCGATATCATTGCTGGCCTTGCCGCGGATTATGAGGCCGAACAGGAGGCCGTGGCGACCGACGTCCTCGCCTTCCTGCAGGAATGGTCGGACAAGCTGCTGGTGAGGTTATGAGCACGCCCCTCCTCCCTCCAATCGGCATGCTGGCGGAACTGACGCATCGCTGCCCGCTGCAATGCCCTTATTGCTCCAATCCGCTGGAACTGCTGAAGGCCAATCGCGAACTCGACACAGAGACCTGGCTCGCCCTGTTCTCGGAGGCCGCCGATCTCGGAGTGCTCCAGGTGCATCTGTCCGGTGGCGAGCCGACACTGCGCCGCGACCTCGAGCAATTGATCGCCGGGCTTGCGGGGCGCGGCGTCTACACCAATCTGATTACCGCGGGCGTTGGCATCGTCGAGGGCCGTATCGAGGCATTTGCCGAAGCCGGCCTCGACCATCTGCAACTGAGCTTTCAGGGCGCGCGGCCGGCGACCACCGATCGCATCGGCAACCACAAGGGCGCTCACGAAAAGAAGCTGGAGACGGCACGCCGCGCGCGCGTTGCCGGTCTGCCTCTTACCATCAACGCACCGATCCATCGCCATAACATCGAGGAAGTGCCGGAATTCATCGATCTCGCCCTTTCGCTGGGCGCGGAGAGGCTCGAGATCGCCAATGTGCAGTATGCCGGCTGGGCGTTGACCAATCGCGACCAACTGATGCCCGAGCGTGAAGCGGTCGACAGGCAGGCGGAGATCGTTGCGGAGGCACAGGAGCGACTGGCCGGCATCATCAACATCGATTTTGTGACGCCGGACTATTTCGCGATCTATCCCAAGCCGTGCATGGGCGGCTGGGCGCGGGACGCCTTCATGGTGACGCCTGACGGCACCGTACTGCCCTGCCATGCCGCGCAGACGATCCCGTCGCTCAGCTTCGAGCGTTTCGAACCACGCAGGCTGTCCTCGATCTGGGCCGATTCACCGGGGTTCAATGCCTTTCGCGGCACGGACTGGATGCAGGAACCCTGTCGCGGCTGTGAGCGGCGCGAGATCGACTGGGGCGGCTGCCGCTGCCAGGCGATGGCGATCGCCGGCGATGCCGCTGCAACGGACCCGGCTTGCGCGAAATCGCCGATCCATGCTCGCATGGCAATGCTGATCGACGAAGCCAAGCGCATTGCCACAGCCCCTTCGAGAGAAGAACCGTTCGTCTACCGGCGGATCGGCGCCATGACCGAATCCGCCTGACCTGGCGAGAAAGCGCGTCTCACCCCCTCCGCAAAACGCGAAGCGTCTGCTCGTCAAACAATGGCTCGTCCTGGCCGATGCGCACAAACAGCAGGCTGTGCCCCTCACCCGCCGGCACCTCGAAATACTGGATGCCGTCAGGCATTTCGCCCCAGACGCCGCAGGGCGGCTCCGGAATCTCGTTGGGATCGGCAAGTGCTTTCAGCTCTTTCGTATAGGCGGCGTCAGGGCTGAATGTGTAGCGTTTGACGCCGGCAGGCTCCGTGCCCTGCGTGTATGGCGTCAGCACACAGCGGGCGCTGACCGCCTTGTCGGTCTTTTCGAGGAACAGGCGGCGCAAGGCAGCCTCGGCGGTTTCACCTGATATGATGTCGAACAGTTCAACGAGAGGATCGGCCGCGCCGCCGTCGCTGTATTTGATGGCAAGCGCGTTGTCGGCGAATTCGAAATGGATCTGGCGGAAGCCGAAGTCGCAGCGTTGCGCCCAGGCGGCCAGCCCGATATTTTTGTCAGACAACCTTTCCCAGACGCATTTGTCGATCGGCGGGCGCGACGGCGCCGGCTCGTCTGCCATCGCGGACATTGTCGCGGATGCAAGCAGGGCGCTGGCCCAGATGATCGATCTCATGGCGCTATTCATCGCTGCATCCTGTTTAGGTAAAGGCATCCCATGAGGAGCCGTCTGGATTGGCATTGGGGAAGTCGGCTGGCACGCTCAAACCAGCCCGAGCAGAAAGGCCGCGCCACCGAGAAAGCCTGCCGAGCAGAGCCATAGCAGCCAAAGCCCCCGGACCCGGCATTCGAGCACCGCCGAGCCGGGGTTGGCGGGGTCATAGTGCACGTCGACCTTGCTGCCTTCGACATACTGCCGTGCCTGGCCGCCGACG
>NZ_RZOM01000685.1:0-3380 GCF_003999175.1 Mesorhizobium sp. M7A.F.Ca.ET.027.03.2.1
GATCCTGATGATGCTTAGCGCACGCCGATCGGGTGCGGTTAAGTCAAGCGCCCCGGCTTCAGCTTTGTGCCGATCGGGTAAGCCCAATAAACTCTAAAACAATCGAGATCGATCACCCACCTGGTGTTTCAAATTTGGGCCAACGGGGCATTGGCGGTGGCATGCGCCGATTTCGAGGCGACATTGCGCTGCCGGCGAGGACGTTGGGGCGGCTTGCGTCGGCAGGCGCGATCCCGAAATTTCCAGTACGTGACGAGAATGAACCTTGGCTGGTCGCCTGATAGCGGAACCAGGCGAGGTTCACGTTGTTACCACAGCGGGCGACTGCCGGTTGCCGGATTCGGAGTCATCGTTTCATGACCAATGGTCCATTGCCTGAAAACGTTCTGGTCTCGCTTCCCAAGATCGATGCAAAAGCGGCGCCGACGCTCAAAAATGCCGAGGCGGAGGTATTTTACACGGAAGCGATCCGTGAGCTTACCGCCACCGACATACCCTTTCTGGTCGCCGGGACCTACGCGGTAAGCGCTTATACGGGTGTCACCCGCCAGACCAAGGACCTCGATATCTTCTGCAAGGCAGGCGACTACGCGCGGATCCTGGCCCATTTCAAGCAGCTTGGATATGCCGTCGAAATCGAGGATGACCGGTGGCTCGGCAAGGTGTTCAAGGGCACGCATTTCTTCGACGTCATATTCGGCTCGGCCAACGGCACGGTGCCTGTTGGCGACCTGTGGCTGGAACACGCCCGCCAAACAGAGCTGTTGGGCAGCAGGGTGCGGATCATCGGCCCGACCGAACTCATCTGGTCCAAATGCTTTATACAGGACAGAGGGCGACACGATGGCGCCGATATCGCTCATACGATTCTCAAGGCGGGCGATCAGATCGATTGGCACCGGCTGCTTTCTTATCTGGAGGTTCACTGGGAGGTTCTGTTGATGCAGCTTATCAATTTCAGGTGGATCTATCCGAGCGAGCGCGATCATATCCCGGCGTGGCTGCTCGATGAATTGCTCGACCGCCTCGCCAAGCAACGGCAGTTGCCGTCTCCAAGGATGAAGATCTGCCGTGGGCGGCTGCTTTCGCAAACCGATTACGAAATCGACGTCAAGGAATGGGGCTTCGCCGGCGTCGGTGGTGTGGGAGAATTCCGTGATGGCTGATCCCGTCAAGAGCAGCGCGCCCAAGGAGGGCGCACGCGCGCTCAAAGTTGCCGCGGTCGGGGATCTCCATGTGCGGGAAGATGCGCAAACCTCGTATCGCGACCTCTTCGGCGAGATATCGAGCGAAGCCGACATTCTCGTTCTCACGGGAGACCTGACCAATCTCGGCAAGCCTCGTGAAGCGGAGATGCTGGCCGAGGATCTGCGCAACTGCTCGATCCCGGTCGTGGCGGTGCTCGGCAATCATGACTACGAGTCTGGTGCGGTGGAAGACGTCACGAAGATCCTGCGCCAGGCGCATGTTCATCTCCTCGACGGGCAGGCAGTTGAAATCGAGGAGGTGGGTTTTGTCGGCGTGAAGGGATTCATAGGCGGCTTCGGGTCACGCATGCTCGGCTCATTCGGTGAACCGGCGATCAAGACGATGGTCGCGGAAAGCGTGAACGAGGCAATGCGACTTGAAAATGCGATGCGCCAGGTTCGGGCGAAGCGCACACTGGTGATCCTCCACTACGCGCCAATTGCCGACACAGTCGCGGGAGAACCGCCAGAGATATTTCCATTTCTGGGCTCTTCACGCCTGGCGGAGACGATCGATCGATTCCAGGTTAGTGCTGTCGTGCACGGTCATGCACATCGCGGTTCTTACGAAGGTCAAACACCTGGCGGAGCCAAGGTCTACAACGTCGCCATGCATGTGGCCAAGCCAAGCGGCCGCCCCTACGCCTTGCTCGAAATCTGACGCCAGCGGCATGCGCCGTGGTGTCCATTGGCCTTGACTCAATTGGTGGCGTTGATCGATTTCGCCAACTCTTCCAGCTTCCGGGGATCGTTGCCGTGACGGCGCACCAGTTCGCGAGCCTGCCTGGACGGCAAATCGGTCGTGGCCGCCAGTTGTCGCACCTGCTGATCGTCGATGGCGACCTGCGGCAATGTATGGTCGATATTTCCTTCCTTGTCCTTCATCGCGCTTCTCCTTGATCCTTGTCGACGACAACGGCTCGAAAATCCGACCGGTTCCGAACGATCTGCAACTTTTGCGCCTTCACCTGGGCGGACCAACATACTCGTGTCCCGAGGGCGTAACGATCTCGCTGGATTCTGCCAGGAACCATGCCACGGCGCACGAGTTGTTCCGACTGAACGGAGATAGTTCGATGCCACAGCCAAGACAGCCAGACCCAAATCGCGATGTTCCCGTGCCGCCTCCAACATGGAAGCCCGAGCCGATCGAGGAACCCGAACCGGAAAGGCTCCCGGACGAGACCCCGCTGCCCAATCCCGACGAGAATGAAGAGCCTCCCATCCACGCGTAGGACGAAGGGGAGTTTCTTTATCGCGGGGCAAAGCACACATTCGGACGGCTAACGATCAATCTCGCCAAACACGATGTCGAGCGATCCGATGATGGCGGCAACGTCGGCGATCATGTGCCCTTGAGACAGGAAATCCATCGCCTGCAGATGGGCGAAGGATGGCGCGCGTATCTTGCACCGGTAAGGGACATTGCCCCCGTCGGAAACCAGATAAACACCGAATTCTCCCTTTGGCGCTTCAACCGCGGCGTAGACTTCTCCGGCCGGCACGCGATGCCCCTCGGTATAAAGTTTGAAATGCTGGATGGTCGCCTCCATCGAGCGTTTCATCGTGGCGCGCCGCGGCGGCGTGATCTTCTGGTTTGGAAGCGCGACCGGCCCCTGGCCTTCGGGTGACCGCAGTTTTTCCAGGCACTGCTTCATGATCCGCACCGACTGGCGCATCTCCTCCATGCGGACCAGGTAGCGGTCATAGCAGTCTCCGTTCTTTCCGAAGGGAATGTCGAAATCCATGTCCGGGTAACATTCGTATGGCTGTGCCTTGCGCAAATCCCATGCGGCGCCCGATCCGCGCACCATCACGCCGGAAAATCCCCAGGCCCAGGCATCCTCCAGCCCGATCACGCCCACATCGACATTGCGCTGCTTGAAGATACGGCTGCCGGTGAGCAATTCGTCGAGGTTGTCACAGACTTTGAGGAACGGATCGCAGAAAGCCCAGATGTCGTCGAGAAGCTTCGGAGGCATATCCTGGTGCACGCCGCCGATTCTGAAATAATTCGCATGCATGCGGGCGCCGGAGGCGCGCTCGTAAAAAACCATCAGCTTTTCCCGCTCCGCAAACCCCCAAAGCGGCGGCGTCAGCGCGCCGATATCCATGGCCTGCGTCGTGACGTTG
>NZ_RZOM01000686.1:0-3377 GCF_003999175.1 Mesorhizobium sp. M7A.F.Ca.ET.027.03.2.1
GCGCAGGCCGATGGTGGGGCCTTCGCCCTGCCGGCCGCGGATGATGCCGACGACGCCGGTCTTGCCGAGGCCGGTGACCACATCGTCACAGCCGAAGGCTTTCAGCTTCTCGGTGACGAAGGCAGCGGTCTTGAAGACGTCGAAGTTCAGTTCTGGCGTCTGGTGCAGATGCTGGCGCCAGCCGGCAACTTCGTCCTGCATTTCGGCGGCACGGTTCAGGATTGGCATGATGGTTCCATCTCGCTGTTGGGACAGGCGGGTGTCGTCCGCTGCCTTGCAATTGTGATCGCCAGGCACTTTGCCATCTTGGCGTCACATAGGGTAAATAGCACCGCAACGATGCGGTCCGGTTTTTGAGGGTCGGACCAATCATGCTGGCGATCGCGTAACGAAATCTTACGGAGCCAGGGGCGACTACGGCAAGAGGCGATTTCGGATTTGATCATGCGGTACAGGCATTTCCTCAAACTATTCTCGGTTGGCACAATCGCGCTGTCGGTCGTGGCCGGGCCGGCGCTGGCCAATCCGGTGGTCGTATTCGATCTCGGCAGCGGCAAGATCCTGCAGCATCAGGACGCGTTCAAGCGCTGGTATCCGGCATCGCTGAGCAAGCTGATGACCGCTTATGTCACCTTTCGGGCGATCGCCGCCGGCGAGGTTCAGCTTGATTCGCCGATCAAGGTGACCAAACACTCCGCCGCCGAGCCGCCAAGCAAGATGGGCTTCAAGCCGGGCTCGGTGATGCGGCTCGACAACGCGCTGAAGATGATGCTGGTCAAATCGGCCAACGACATCGCCATGGCGGTGGGCGAAAATGTCGGAGGTTCGCAGGCGGCCTTTGCCGACCGGATGAACGCCGAAGCGACCCGGCTCGGCATGAACGGCACGCATTTCGTCAATCCGAACGGGCTCTATTCGCCGGATCAGTACACGACGGCGCGCGACCTCGCCGTGCTGGTGATGGCGATCCGCCGCGAATTTCCGCAATATGCGCCGTGGTTCTCGATCGAAGGCCTTGCCGTCGGCAAGAAGGCTATCCCCAACTACAATCTCTTGATTGGTCGTTATCCCGGCGCCGATGGCATGAAGACCGGCTTTGTCTGCCCTTCCGGCTTCAACATGATCGGTTCGGCGACCCGCAACGGGCGCACGCTGGTCGCGGTGGTGCTTGGCGAGAAATCGGCGGTCACACGTGCCGAGACCGCGGCAAAACTGCTCGATCAGGGTTTTGACGCGCCTGCCGCCGGCTCGGCCACCGTCACCACGCTGGCGCCCTATGGCGACACGGTCTCGCCCAACGACATGAAGGACGAGGTCTGCAAGAAGAAGACGCCGCAGGAGCAGTCGGAGGCGCCGCCGGTCGTCGCCAAGGACGTGCCGAAATCGCCCTATCAGGAAAAGCTCGACCATGTGCCAACGCTGGTTGCCGTCGGCCTTGGCGGCGCCACCGGTCCGGCGCCGAAGGCCATCCTCGACCGGGGCGGTCAGGAATATGCCGATGTGCCGATCCCGAGCTGGCGGCCCGACAGGCCGGCACCGGCCGGCGCAGGCCCGAAGATTGCCGGCTCCGCCGCGCAGGGCGACCAGCCGGCCAAGGTTGCGAACTAGCCAATGGGCAGCGGCTTCCCGATCCCCGTCTCGGTGCTGACCGGCTTCCTCGGCGCCGGCAAGACGACGCTGCTCAACCGGCTGCTCAAGGATCCGGCGCTGGCCGACACGGCGGTGATCATCAACGAGTTCGGCGAGGTGGCGATCGACCATTTGCTGGTCGAGCAGTCTTCCGACGGCATCATCCAGCTTTCGGACGGCTGCCTGTGCTGCACGGTGCGCGGCGAACTGGTCGATACGCTGGCCGACCTGGTCGACCGGCTGCAGACCGGCCGCATCGCCCGTCTGGCCCGCGTCATCGTCGAGACCACCGGCCTTGCCGACCCGGCGCCGGTGCTGCAGTCGATCATGGCCCATCCGGCGCTGATCCAGGCCTTCCGGCTCGACGGCGTCATCACGCTGGTCGATGCCGTCAACGGCAACGCCACGCTCGACGCCCATGTCGAGGCGGTCAAGCAGGCTGCCGTCGCCGATCGCATCGTGCTCAGCAAAGCCGATCTGGTCGTCGATCCCAATGAGTTGGAAATGCTTCGGGCGCGCCTGCGGCAGATCAATCCGGGCGCCGAACTGCTCGATGCCGGCGACACGGGGACAGGCGTGGCGGCGCTGTTTGATTGCGGCCTCTACAACCCGGCAACCAAATCCGCCGATGTGCGGCGCTGGCTGGGCGAGGAAGCCGCTCATGATCATCACCATCATGATCATGATCACCATGATGGGCATGATCACGAACATGGCCATGACCACGGTCATCGCCACGATTCGCGGGTGCGTTCCTATTCGCTGGTGCATGACGGCCCGGTGCCGTTTTCGGCGATCGAGATGTTCCTCGACCTGCTGCGCTCGACACATGGCGAGCGCCTGCTGCGCATGAAGGGCGTCATCGAGCTCAGGGAAGACCCGTCGCGGCCTTTGGTGATCCATGGCGTGCAGAAGATCCTGCATCCGCCGGTGCAATTGCCGTCCTGGCCAGATGGCCAGCGCGGCACGCGGCTGGTGCTGATCACGCTCGATATGCCCGAAGATTATATCCGCAGGCTGTTCGCCGCCTTCACCAACCGGCCGTCGATCGACACGCCCGATCGCGCCGCGCTGGAAAACAACCCGCTGGCGATTGCCGGGCGGTAGCTCCCACGATTACGGCGCGCCGCGCTCGACCAGGAAGCGATGGCCGCCGGAGACCGCCGCCGTTTCAATCAACTGGTGGCCGCTCTCCGAACAGAATGCCGGAATGTCGATGACGGCGAGCGGGTCGGTGGTCTCCAGCCAGAGCCGGCTGCCCGGTTGCATCCCCGCCAGGCGCTTCTTGGCCTTGAGCACGGGCAAGGGGCAGTTCAGCCCCTTGAGGTCATAAATAGCGGCGCGGTCATCCACGGGCGAAATCAACCGCCGAACATGCCGAGCAGCTTGTTCTTCAGCTTCGTCACGCGGCTCTCGTCGGCATTCGCCGCTTGCGTCTCAGCCATCGGTGCCGCTTCCGAAGGGGCCGCGATGATCGCGGTGGCGACGGGGGCTTCCTTGGCGGCCTTTTCGGCCTCCTTTTCGGCCAAGGCCTGGGCCTTGGCGGCTTCCTTGGCTTGCTTGGCCGCCTCTATGGCAGCCAGCCTCTGCTCCTCGGCCTTCTGCTTGGCCGCCTTTTCGGCATCGAGGGCCGCCATCTTGCGGCCAGCGGGCGAATCGATGCGGCCCATGCGTGCGGTCTCGGTGACCGAGCCGTCATTGTTGAGCGACGGCGGATCGATCGGCACGCGTTCGCCGCGTGCGCGGCG
>NZ_RZOM01000687.1:0-3376 GCF_003999175.1 Mesorhizobium sp. M7A.F.Ca.ET.027.03.2.1
GTGCGGGCAACAGTTGGTAGATCGCTTTGCTTGACGATGTCGGAAGCGACGGATCGAAGATAACGTGATCGGCGGGCGCATCGAGACTTCGGGCGATCAGATCGCGCGCTGCTTGCTTCGAAATGATGTACCCGGCCGCTCCGATGTGGAACCCATATAGCCTAACAACCGAAAACACCCGACTGACGCAGGTGCGCTTCATCGCGATAACGGTTTTCTTTAGGTAGGTTTCCAGCTTGACGATATCGGCGTTGGCCGGAATCCATCCATCATCGGAAAGCATTGGGCCAGCTGCTTCGGACAACAGGACATCATCCTCGAAGATCGCACCAAAGGCATCCTCACCATCTGCGATGATGGTCCAGCAAACCTTGTGGCTCATAAGGCAAGCCGCTTCCGTGGGAGTTAAACTTGGTGAAGTCGCAGCAAATTCCGGTCGATGCAACGCGTCTACGGCAGGAACCCGGTCGAACGAAACACCAACCTTCGCGAATTCAGCCGTGACATGGGCAAGTCGATCGGGAGACCGATCGAGGTTAATAACCATACATTTCATTGATGCCCCCCACAGGCTATCGGTCGATAATTACTGCCTTGACCTTGAAATAACTTGCTTAACTAAATAGCGAGACTCTGCAAGGGGTAGGCGACGCAGCTTAGGCTGCCAGTGATGTTTTTGAGCAATAGATGGACGACTTAGCACTCACCGAATGCCCCCGTATTGACGCAACCTGCGTAATGGGCGACCGATATCTCGGGCAGCTAAATACCAGCTGAAGGTAGATATCTCTGTTCACAGCGATTTTTCAGCAGCTGCGTTAGCTCTGCTCGGCCACAAGTAAGGCCACCGATCGCCATGTGGGCAGCACGGCAACGGCCAGATTTTCACTATCGGCAAACAGCCGGCCAAGCTAACAAAGCGCAGCGACCATGATCCATTTGTTCAACGGCTTTCAGGACCCCTTCGGCGGCAGTGACCTTGAAGCTCTGGAACTGTACCGGCTGTTGAGTGCCGATTCCGAGGTGCATCTGTGGGCAACCTCCTCCAGCGTGTCCGGCGAGTTGATGCGGAATTTCCCGATTCGCCGCGTCTCGCTGTCGAAGTGGGATGTACCGAATGGCGGCACCTACGTCTTTCTCGGCTCGCATTGGCGCAACAAGATGTGGCCTTACCTGGTCCCGCGGCCGCGCCGGCTGATCTATGTCTTCAATACCTTTCACCCGAAAATCATCGCGCTGACCACTCGCATGCCCCGCATGCTGAACTGGCCAGACGCCGAACTGGTGCTGATTTCCGATTTTCAGAGACGGATGCTGCGGGTCGATGGCGTCGTGCATCCATCGCTGATCGATGTCGAACGTTTTTCTCCACGGCGTCTGGATTCGGATCGTCCGTTCACCGTCGGACGCTTAAGCCGCGATGGGCCGGGCAAACATCATGCCGATGACATACCCCTCTACGAGACATTGCTGGCCGAGGGCACAGCCTTGCGGATTCAGGGCGGGGCAGGGCTCAAGGACAGCCTCATGCCGCATCCGCAACTCGAACTGTTCCCACCCGGCCAATTTTCCGCCGAAGAGTTTCTGCAAACGCTCGACGTGTTTTATTATCGCACCGGTTGGCACGTGGAAACCTTCGGTCGCGTCGTGTTGGAGGCGATGGCCTGCGGTCTGCCTGTGGTCTGCCATTCCCATGGCGGCTACGTCGACCACATAAGGCATGGCGAAAACGGTTTCTTGTTCGAGACGACTGAACAGGCGTTGCGCATCCTTGCCGATCTCAAAGCCGATCCGACATTGCGGGCGACAGTGGGGAAAAGGGCGAGGGAGTCCTTCGAGCAGATCTATTCTTCCCAAGCTGTGCGACAGAGGCTGGATTTCTATTTGCGTTAGCCCGGCGTCTGAAACCGTCTGCCCGGCCGGTTTGGCATCCAGCTCGACATCGCGTTAAAGGGTGAGCACCCGAATGGCCTCCGGATGGGTGGCAGGCTTCGGCGCGGAAACAGACTGGGCAGGACTTCTATCGATGACATTGATGGGCGCGGCGGCACTGCTGATCCTGATCCTGACTTACGCCGGTGTCGCCATTGGCCGCATCCCCGGTCTGCGCCTCGACCGGGCAGGGATCGCCCTGCTCGGCGGGGCCGCGATGATCGCCATCGGCGCGCTCAGCATGGAGGATGCCTACCGGGCGATCAATTTCGACACCATCACGCTTCTGCTCGGCATGATGATCGTGGTGGCGCATCTGAAAGTGTCAGGCGCCTTTCGTGGCCTTGGCGCCATCGCCATCGAACACGCGCACGCCCCCTTCATGCTTTTGGTGATGGTGACGCTGCTGACCGGCGTGCTGTCCGCCTTCCTGGTCAACGACGCCATCTGCCTCGTCATGGCGCCGATCGTCGTCCATGTCACCCGTGTGATCAAGCGCAACCCGATCCCCTATCTGATCGCCACCGCCACCGCGTCGAATTGCGGCAGCGTCGCTACCATCACCGGCAATCCGCAAAACATGGTCATCGGCGCGCTGTCGGGCATTTCCTATCCGGCCTTTTCGGCAGCGCTGGCTCCGGTCGCCCTTTTCGGCCTCGTCGCGGTCGTTGTCATCATCCGCATCGTCTACCGGGCCGAATTCGCCCGAACGGTCCAACTGACGCCCGAGGTCTCGCGTGGCCGCATGCACAAGGGGCAGGTGCTGAAGGCGGTGGTGGTTTGCATCGGACTGGCAATCGCCTTCTTCGCCGGTGTGCCTGTAGCCAAGGCCGCGCTCATCGGCGGCGCCATCCTCTTGCTCACCCGGGCGATCAAGCCGGAACGCATCTACCGCGAGATCGACGGTCCGCTGCTGTTCATGTTCGCCGGTCTGTTCGTGGTCGTCGCCGGCGCCGAAAAGACGCTTCTTTCGCCAGACATGATCGCCTCGGCAAAGAACCTCGGGCTGGACGATGTCTGGCGTCTGTCCGGATTCACCGCGGTGCTTTCCAACATCATGAGCAATGTCCCGGCCGTGCTGGCGCTGCGGCCTTTCATACCCGGCCTGGAAAACCCCGAGCGCGCCTGGCTGGTCGTCGCCATGAGCTCGACACTGGCCGGCAATTTCACGCTGCTGGGTTCGGTCGCCAACCTGATCGTCGCCGAACAGGCACGCGCCGCCGGCACGACGCTGTCGTTCGGCGCTTTTTTCAAGGTCGGCTTGCCGCTGACGCTGATAACGCTGGCCGCCGGCACCGCATGGCTGGCGTTTGGTTTCTAATGCATGTCGCCCAAAAGTGGCCCCAGTTTTGGCGCAACGATATGCTGCGCCAAAACTGGGGCCACTTTTGGGCGACATGCATTAGAAACCAAACGCCAGCCATGCGGTGCCGGCGGCCAGCGT
>NZ_RZOM01000688.1:0-3373 GCF_003999175.1 Mesorhizobium sp. M7A.F.Ca.ET.027.03.2.1
GTGATGGGCATAGTAGAGCCGCTGGAAGTCGCCATGTTTCTCCACCACCCAAGTGCATTGTTCGCGCACGAAGGGTTTCAGGATCGAAGCGGCATATTCGTCGTGATTGTAAGGCGCATAGATGTCGCCGATGTCGTGCAGTAGCGCGCAGGCGATCCAGTCGGTGTCGGCGCCGTCGCGCCAGGCACGCGTCGCCGCCTGCAGCGAATGGCCGAGCCGGGTGATCTTGTAGCCCGATAGGCCCGCGTCGAGCTGCACCAGCGCATCGAGCAGCCGCTCGCCGGTCCTGGCGGCATAATCGATCTCATGCGCGGTCAGGAACTCGTAGTCGTCCCGGTCGCCATCCTTCATTGCGGTGAATTTTACGGTAGTCATGCCGACCCTCCCGACGAATAATTTATGCCGCGATCGGCGCCCGCTTGGTAAGGTTGAGCTTCTGCCGTACCTCTTCCGGCCCAAGAATGCTGGCGCCGAGATTGGTGACGATGCTGGCGGCGCGCTCGACCAACTGCGCATTGGTCGCCAGTACGCCCTTGTCGAGCCATAGATTGTCTTCCAGCCCGACGCGGACATTGCCGCCGGCCAGCACCGCCGCAGCAGCATAGGCCATCTGGTTGCGGCCAATGGCAAAGGCCGACCAGTTCCAGGTCGACGGCACATTGTTGACCATCGCCATGAAGGTGTTGAGGTCGTCGGGCGCGCCCCACGGCACGCCCATGCAGAGCTGCACCAGTGCATCCGGATTGAGCACCTTTTCCTCGACCAGCTGCTTGGCGAACCACAGATGACCGGTGTCGAAGGCCTCGATCTCCGGCTTGACGCCGAGCGCCGTCATCATGCCGCCCATGGCGCGAAGCATGCCGGGCGTGTTGGTCATGACATAATCGGCTTCGGCGAAGTTCATGGTGCCGCAGTCGAGCGTGCAGATTTCCGGCAGGCATTGGCGCACATGTTCCATGCGGTTGGTGGCGCCGCCCATGTCTGTGCCTTTTTCGTTGAGCGGCAGCGGCGCTTCCGGCGATCCGAACACCATGTCGCCGCCCATGCCGGCGGTCAGGTTGAGGATGACGTCGACTTCTGCCTCGCGGATGCGCTCGGTCACTTCGCGGTAGAGATGCACATCGCGCCTGGGCTTGCCGGTTTCGGGGTCGCGGACGTGGCAGTGCACGATTGCGGCGCCAGCCTTGGCCGCGTCGATGGCCGAATCGGCGATCTGCTTTGGCGAGCGCGGCACATGAGGGCTGCGGTCCTGCGACCCGCCGGACCCAGTCACGGCACAGGTAATGAAGACCTCGCGGTTCATCGCAAGCGGCATGGAATTCTCCTCCAATAGTATGCATGTCGCCCAAAAGTGGGAACCGGTTTTGGGATAACGACATGCACAAAGATGACCACAACAATGCCCGACTTGCCGGAAACTGTTTTGCGTTTTACGAAGCTTCCATGACGAAAAGCGAAAAACCGACGATCTTTCGCGCCGAGCGCTCGCCGCTCAAGGTGACGCTGCTGGTGTTTTCCGGCTCGTCCATCATGTGCGTCGCATCCGCCGTCGATCCACTGCGGGCCGCCAACCGCATCTCCGGCGAGACCCTGTTCGATTTTCGGCTGGTCTCGGTGACCGGCGAGGCTCCGGTCACCACATGCGGCCTGCCGGTGGCGGTCAGTGGCCGTTTCGACGCGGGCGAGCCAACCGACGTCCTTGTCGTCGTCGCCGGCTTCGGCACCCAGAATTATGCAACGTCGGCTCTGTTGTCCGGACTGCGCCGGGCGGCACGCACGGCGCGTGCTTGCGGCGGTGTCGAGGCGGGCACCTGGCTGGTGGCTCGCGCCGGCCTGCTGGAAGGGCGCAGCGCCACCACCCACTGGGAGGACATGGAGGATTTTTCCTCGGCCTTTCCCGGCGTCGATGTCCGCCCTGACCGCTATGTCATCGACGGGCCGGTGTTCACGTCGGGTGGCGCGTCGCCGACCTTCGACCTGATGCTGCATCTCATCCGTACGCGGCTCGGCATGGCCGTCGCACTCGATGTCGCCAGCGTCTTCATCTACGACCAGGCGCGCGCCGCCACCGACGCACAGCCGCTGGTCTCGCTCGGCCGGCTCGACGGCTACGACCCGCGCCTTGCGCAAGCCATCCGGCTGATGGAAGCGCATGTCGACCAGCCGCTGACCATAGAAGCAGTGGCAAAGCGCGCCGGGGTGACGGCGCGGACATTGGAGAGCATCTTTCGCAAGTCGATCGGCGAGACGCCGGGCGCCTATTATCTCAGGCTGCGCCTCGGTGCCGCGCGCCGGCTGGTGGTCGATACAAGGGTTGCCATGGCCGACATTGCCGGGCGGACCGGGTTCTCGTCCGCCGCGGCATTTTCGAGGGCGTTTTCAAAGACTTTCGGCGAAGCGCCGGTCAGGTTGCGGAGGGGGTAGGTTTCAACGCGCGATCAGGCCGCGTTCTGGCGGTCGCCGTCGATTTGCGAGCGCATCTGTCTGGCCAGACGGGTCTCGAAGCGGCTGGCCACGGCGCGATCCCATTCATTCGAAATCTTGGCGTCGTCCGTTTTCCGCGGCATCGCCATCAGCCGGTCGATGATCGATCCAGCCTCGCCAGGTGAGAGCAGGGCGTCGATTTCACGTTCGTTCTGCATATCGGTTCGCCTCCTTCTTCCTCTCCCGCCACGAGCCAGTCTTATACGAGATTCGTGACGGCTGTTTGAAGGCAAGAGCGAGGTCATTGAAGGGCGTCGAAGGGCAAAACCGTGTCGCGGGACCGGGCCATGCGCAAAGCTGTTCCTGCGCCTTGGCAGGTCAGGTCAAGGAGAGATCTACAGCCGCTTTTCGAACAGCACTCGTGGTAAAGCCACTGTCCCATTCGTCGTCTGGATAGCGGTTTTTCTCGACATAGCCGACCGCCTTGTAGAGGGCTTGTGCCGGCAGGTTGAACGTGTCGGTTTCCAGCCGCGCCTGCGCCAACCCGGCGGTGCCGATTGCCTGTTCGGCATGGGAAAGCAGCTTGCGGCCGACACCTTGGCCTTGACGGGATGCCATGACGTGCAGGGCCTCGATGAAATCCGCGCGCCAATGGATCAGGCCGGCGACCTCGCCATCGATCTCGGCAACGGCGAACTCAGGCCAGCTCCGGTCGACATAGCGCCCGCCAATATCCGTCTCGACATAGCACCGCGCCGCTGCTTCGGTGATGTTCGGCAGCCATGTGCCTTCGAACGTTTCCTGCAGCACCTGCTTCAACGCCGGAATATCGCTCGCCTGCGCCGGGCGCACGATGATTCGATCCTCTGCCATTTTCCGTCTCCCGCCAATGCATGTCGCCCAAAAGTGCCAGCGGTTTTGGGATGACGACATGCATAAAAATAAAGGC
>NZ_RZOM01000689.1:0-3372 GCF_003999175.1 Mesorhizobium sp. M7A.F.Ca.ET.027.03.2.1
GTGCTCGCGCATTGAGGTGACCATCGGATGCGCGCCACCGGTGAGGTCGCCCATCGCCTCGACGATGCCGCCCTTCTCGTTGAACTTGACCACGCCGCCGGTGTTGATGTTGGGGAACAGCCATTCATCCTGCGGCAGCCGGCGCGTCATGCGCTTGCGCATGTCGGGATGGCGCAGCGACAGGTCGAAACTCGGCGTGCGCATGCCGAGCCACGCCATCCAGTAATTGCCATCGGAGGCGCGGTTGATGTTGTCGGGATAGCCCGGCATGTCGCGGATGACGCATTCGGCGGTGCCGGCCTTCGGCCCTTCCAGCCAGTAGCGATGCACGCGGCAGGCCCAGCTTTCGGCGAAGAACAGCGACATGCCGTCATGCGCCATGCACACACCGTTGGTGTAGCGGTAACCGTCGAGCAGCGTCTTCGTCGAACCATCCTTCGGATCGTAGACCAGCAGCCGGCCGGTGGCGCGGTTCTCGATCGAATCCAGCGCCCAGTCATGTGCGTCGTAACGCTTGGTCGAGTCGGTGAAATAGATGCGCCCGTCGGGTGCGATGTCGCAGTCATTGGGGTCACGCAAACGCGCATCGTCGACGATCGAGGTCCACGAACGCGATGTCTCCGCCGACAGGCGTTTGACCTCCCGATCCGGCGAGACCGAATAGAGCCCCATGGCGCCGACGCAGCTGATCAGATTGCCCGATTTGTCGAAGGCGAGGCCGAGCGGGAAGCCGCCTATATGGGCAAACACTTCCGATTTGACATAATCTGGCGCGAAGAAACGGACGATCTCGCCATGACGCGTGCCGCAATAGAGATTGTCGTCGCGGTCGAGGATGACGTCTTCTGGCCCCTCCAGCTCGCCAAGCCCGATATGCTCTGCGGCGGACAACCGGTTGTCGAGCTCATAGGGTGTGCCCGAACCAGGTGCGGCCGACTGTGTCTCGCCCATCTTGAGATAGACCGGCGCGACATAGACCTCGTTCAGCACCTTGTGGCGGTTCTTCAGCCAGCGGATGTCGATGGTCACCGCGACCGCCAGCATGATGCCCAACACCATCTGGTTGGTGCCGGTGCCATAGCCCAGCCGGATCAGCCCGTTGGTCATGGTCAGCACAATGATGGCGCCCATCAGTCCCTTGATCACCGAGCCGCGGCCGCCGCCAAGGCTGACGCCGCCGACCACCGCCGCCGTCAGCGCCATGATTTCCAGATTGAGGCCGGTGCCCGGCCCTGCCCCACTCAGCCGACAAGCGATGAGGAAGCCGCCGATCGAGGCGCAGAAGCCGGAGAAGACATAGGTCATGAACACCGTGCGGCGCACGCGGATGCCGGCATTGTGGGCCGAGCGCCTCGAACCGCCGACCGCCAGCACGTGCCAGCCCGGCCGTGAACGGGTCAGCGCGATATGGGTGACGATGGCCAGGATGATCGCCAGCCACACCGAGACGGAGAGCCCCCAGAAGGTGCTGTCGCCGATGAAGTCGAGCACATCCGATGTCGCGGTCGAGAGCTGCACATCGGCGGCATAGGTGGTGACCAGGATGTCGAACAGCGCCCGTCCGAAGATGAAGGTGACTAGCGTGGTGAGGAAGGCGCGCAGGCGCAGATATCCAACGAGATAGCCATTGATGGCGCCGAAGATGAGGCCGGTGGCCAGCGACGCGGCCAGCGCCAGCCAGATCGACTGTTCGAGGATGAAGAAGACGTAAACCGCCGAAAAGCATGACAGCGCGAAGATCGAGCCGACCGACAGGTCGATGCCGCCGCCCAGCATCACCACTGTCATGCCGGTCACCACCATGGAGAACTCGCCAAGCTGGCGGGTCGATTCCTGCAGTGCGGTCAACTTGAAGAAGCCCGGAATGATCGAGCCAAAGGTTGCCAGCGTCGCCACCAGTGCCAGGAACGGAATGGCATTGTCGGTCCAGCGCTTGGTCAGGATCTCGCCGACGACATGGTCGGGCACGAGATTGTAGCGCCAGGACTGGAGGCGTTCGCGAAAGGACATCAGGTCACTGCTGCAAATCTGGGATTCAAGAGAAGAGGTGGTCGGGCAATCCGGCCACCTCTTCGATCGGTGTTGAGAAGAGTTCGCTTATTTCGCCGCCGCTTGTGCCTGCAGCGCCTTCAGGTCCCAGCAGCTGTCGGGCTTCAGGTCGGCCTTGGTCGTCGCCTTCTCCAGCGTGTAAATGTAGGTGTGCGAGGTGCCGGCCGGCTGGCCGCTCTGCAGCAGGAACTTGATGATGGCGTTCATGTCACCCGACTGGCGGGCAAGATCGGTCATCACCACGGCACCATAGGTGCCGTCCTGCAGCTTGTCGCAATCGGCCGCCTTCTCACCACCGCCCGTGGTGACCAGGAACACCTTGCCGTCGAGCTTGGCGTCGCGGATCGCGGCGGCCGCGCCGGTGGCGTCACCATCCCAGAAATCGATGATCGAGCAGATGTCCGGGTTCTGCTGCAGCATCGTCGTCGTCACATTGCGCGAGGTCGTCGCATCCCAGTTTGAATCGGGCTTTGCCACCACCTTGAAGTCGGGATGCTTCTCCAGCACCTTCATGATGCCGGCATACTGGTAAAGGCTGGACGAGTTCGCCTGGTCACCCTGCACCAGGCCGATCTTCTTCGAAGAGTTTTCGCCACAGCCTTTGATCGCGGCTTCCGCCTCAAGCTGGCCAAGTCGGTCCCAGTCGCTGCCGATGAAGGCGTCGGCCGGGAAGTTGGCGGGATTGTCGACCAGGATGACATAGGTGCCGGCGGCCTGCGCCTTCTTCATCAGCTTGGAGTAGGAGTTGAGGTCCGGCGCGTGGATGATCAGCACATCCGGCCTGGTGTCCGACGAGATGGCGTCGGTGATCGCCTGCGCGCCGGCGTCGACGACCCAGTTCGGGTCGCGCGTCTCGAACACGCCGCCCCAGGCCTCGACCTCGGTCTTCAGATAGTGCGCCCAGCCCTGCGCCAGGTCGAAGCCCATTGCCAGCGGCACCAGCATGACGCGCTTGCCCTTGAGCGCCTGCGCGTAAGCCGCCGGGCCGGGATCGTCGGCGGCGAAGGTGGGCGCCACGAATGCGGTGACGGCGAGTGCCGTGGCGGCAGCCATCAATGTCCTGATGAATTTCATGTCAGATCCTCTCGTTTCGATTTTCATTGCCAGCCGACCGGGATGGATCGGACCGGGTACCCCGAGCAGATGGGCTAGCCCATCTGCCCTAAATGTCGCCTTGCTGGGCGGTCTGTTCGTCACGTGGGTTGATGATGCCGTCGACGATGATGGCGCCGAGCAGGATCGCGGCCTTGATCAGGTTCTGGTAGAGCAGCGGGATGTCGATGATGGTCATGGCGTTGAGCAGGATGCCGATCAGTGCCGCCC
>NZ_RZOM01000068.1:0-11484 GCF_003999175.1 Mesorhizobium sp. M7A.F.Ca.ET.027.03.2.1
CCCCTGGCCGTCTATGTGCTTGGTCGCCGAATAGACGACGATATGGGCGCCGAGCTGCAAGGGCTTCTGCTGCAGGGGCGTGGCGAAGACATTGTCGACGATCAGCCTTGCGCCGATCGAATTGGCAAGCGAAGCGACAGCGGCGATATCGACCACTTCCAGCGTCGGATTGGTCGGGCTTTCCAGGAAGAACAGCTTGGTGTTCGGCTTGACCGCCTTTTCCCAGTTGGCGATGTCGGTGCCGTCGACCAGCGTCGCCTCGATGCCGTATCTCGGCGCCAGCGTCTCGACCACCCAGCGGCAGGAGCCGAACAGCGCACGTGCCGCCACGATATGGTCGCCGGCCTTGGCGCTGCACAGAAGGGCGGCCGTCACCGCGGCCATGCCGGACGCGGTGGCGCGGGCATCTTCGGCGCCTTCGAGCGCGCACATGCGCTTCTCGAACATGTCGACGGTGGGGTTGGCGTAGCGCGAATAGATGAAACCCGGCTCCTCGCCCTTGAAACGGGCTTCGGCGGCCTGTGCCGTTTCGTAGACATAGCCCTGGGTCAGGTAAATCGCTTCCGACGTTTCGCCGAAACCGGAACGCAGCGTTCCGCTGTGCACGAGTGCCGTCTGAGGCTTCCAGTTGCGCTTCTTGGTGCTCATCGCTTTTCTTCCAGACACAAAAAAACCGGCCGCGAAAGTCGCAACCGGTCCATACGGCCTTGCGGCCCGACGGTCCTTTAGCGACTTGTTTAACGTGGCTGCAAGCCGACCGGCCAAATCACCACGGGATAACGACCCTTTAGACCCGCACCGCGCTTGCGTCAATTGCCGGCTTCATTAAGAGGTTTGTACCAAGCAGGTTCCGCAAAAGTGTTCCACGGTTTTGCGACCAGAACCTGCGACAAGAAAAACGTCTGACCTAGGAGTGGAGCCTTGCGGCAGACAGGCATTCTTCCCGATCAGGACATATCGGCGCTGTTCCAGTCCGGCGCGCTGAAGTCGGCGCGTGCGCTCGACGCCGACCAGATCCAGCCGGCCAGCCTCGATCTCAGGCTCGGCGACAAGGCCTGGCGGGTGCGGGCCTCGTTCCTGCCCGGCCCCGACCACAAGGTCTCGGAAAAGCTCGACCGGCTGCAGCTGCACGAGATCAATCTTGCCGAGGGCGCGGTGCTGGAGACCGGCTGCGTCTATATCGTGCCCTTGCTTGAAAGCCTGGCGCTGCCGGCGGACATTTCGGCCTCGGCCAATCCGAAGAGCTCGACCGGGCGGCTCGACATCTTCACCCGCGTCATGACCGATCGCGGCCACGAGTTCGACAAGATCGCTGCCGGCTATCATGGCCCGCTCTTTCTGGAAGTCAGCCCCCGCACCTTCCCGATCGTCGTGCGCACCGGCTCGCGCCTGTCGCAGATCCGCTTCCGCACCGGCAATGCGCTGCTCTCGGAAGCCGAGCTGCACGAGTTGCATCGCGCGCAGATGCTGGTCGCTACCGAGCCGCCGAACATTTCCGGCGGCGGCATCGCGCTGTCGATTGACCTCAACGGCGATCAGAACGGCCTGGTCGGCTACCGCGGCAAGCATCACACCGGCCTCGTCGATGTCGACAAGCGCGCCGCGCAGGAAGTCGTCGACTTCTGGGAGCCGATCCACAAGAGCGGCGCCGGCGAACTGGTGCTCGATCCCGACGAGTTCTACATCCTCGTCAGCCAGGAGGCGGTGCACGTGCCGCCGCTCTACGCCGCCGAGATGACGCCCTTCGATCCGCTGGTCGGCGAATTCCGCGTCCATTATGCCGGCTTCTTCGATCCGGGCTTCGGCCACTCCGCGTCTGGCGGCACGGGCAGCCGGGCGGTGCTGGAAGTGCGCAGCCATGAAGTGCCGTTCATTCTCGACCATGGCCAGATCGTCGGCCGGCTGGTCTACGAGCATATGCTGAAGCGGCCGCAGGCCCTCTATGGCACCGATCTCGGCTCCAACTATCAGGCGCAGGGCCTGAAGCTGTCCAAGCATTTCCGCGCCGCGCGCTGAATACTTGATCCGGCGGAGCTCTTGTGAAAACTCGGCCAGGAGATGGTTCGTACTGGAAGAGCGGTGAGTTCAATGAACGACCCCTATGACGACATCTTATCGCTAACCGACAGCAAACCGATTTGGTGGGATGTCCATGACGTGCCGCGCTTTGCTCCGTTTCGTCCAGGCATGGGCGCGTATGGTAGGCCAACGGAATGCCTCCTTGTATTGGCTCGGGCGCGCGGTGGTCCTGAATACCTGCAGTTGATATGCGGGCACACCGCCCAGTTTGAGAGAGCCGACCATCTGACCCGGTCGAAGACTTTGGCAATGGGCGAGCCTCCAGCAGGTTTGCATGCCGAGAACGGCGACCTGAGTGTTGAGCCAGTCAAAGTGCTGGAGTATTGGCGGCGTGATCCAAATCCTTTTGCCAAGTGGCAAAGGCTACCCGAATTTGAAATCGACCTAGTCGATTGATGGCCTTCGGTCCCGACCAGACTCAGCTTGCCTGACTCTGCCCCGCCATGCTTGGTTACGCTGACCTTGAAACGAAACACTGCAAGGGGAACCAAGAAAATGCAGATTTCAAAATGGATCGTATCGGCAGCAGGCGCTGCCATGCTGGTGGTGGCGGCCGGCTCGCTTTCGCAGGCGCAGGAGAAAATCAAGATCGGCACGGAGGGCGCCTATCCGCCGTTCAACACCATTACGGCTGACGGCAAGGTCGAAGGCTTCGACATCGACATCGCCAATGCACTATGCGCGCAGATGAAGGTCGAGTGCGAGATCGTCACCCAGGACTGGGACGGCATCATTCCCGCTTTGCAGGCGAAGAAATTCGACGCCATCATCGCCTCGATGAGCATCACCGAGGAGCGCAAGAAGCAGGTCGCCTTCACCAACAAATATTACACGACACCGCTCGCTTTGGTGGCGCCGAAGGATAGCGATCTCAGCTCGACCGAACCACCGGCACTGGCCGGCAAGACGGTCGGCGCCCAGGCTTCGACCACGCAGGCCGACTACGCCCAGAATGAGTATGGCAAGGCAGGCGCGGAGGCAAAGCTCTATCCGACCCAGGAAGAGGCGATCACCGACCTGACCAACGGTCGTCTCGACGCTGTGATCTCGGACAAGTTCGTCCTGATGGACTGGCTGAAGAAGGCAAGCGACGGCTGCTGCAAGCTGGTCGGCGACGTCAAGGGCACCGAAACGCAAGCCGGCATTGCCGTGCGCCTGGAAGACACGGCCCTGCGCGACAAGCTCAACGCGGCCATCGATGCGATCGTTGCCGACGGCACCTACAAGAAGATCCAGGCCAAGTATTTCGACTTCGATATTTATTGAGGCTGGGCGCTGCAATCTCCCCCCTTGAGGGGGAGATGGCCGGCAGGCCAGAGGGGGTCGCAGCGCGTAGAGCGCCAACGTCGTTTGGTGCCGCAGAAGACGTCGGCACTCCACGCGCGACGACCCCCTCTGTCGCCTTCGGCGACATCTCCCCCTCAAGGGGGGAGATTACCCTTTCTACAGCGCCTTCACCGCCACCTTCACCGGCTGTTCGATCTCGAGCGGATTGCGCAGCGGCAGGCCGAAGTCCCCGGCCTCGATCTCGAACACATCGCCGGCCTCGGTCCTGATGCCGTCGGCGAAAGAGAGCGTGGCCGTGCCGAACATATGCACATGCACGTCGCCCGGCTGGCGGAAGGCCGCGTATTTGAAGTGGTGATGTTCGAGATTGGCGATGGTGTGCGACATGTTCGCTTCGCCGGACAGGAACGGCTTTTCCCACAGCACCTCGCTGTCGCGCACGATGCGCGAGGTGCCGCGGATATCGGGCGGCAGGTCGCCGATCAGGATTTCCGGACCGAACGAGGCGTTGCGCAGCTTGGAATGGGCGAGGAACAGATAGTTCACGCGCTCGGTGACGTGGTCGGAAAACTCGTTCGACAGCGTGAAGCCGACGCGGAAAGGTGCGCCGTCGTCGCCGATGACATAGATGCCGGCCACCTCGGGCTCTTCGCCGGCGTCCTTGGCAAAGGCCGGTGACAGAAGTGCGGCACCTGGCGCCACCGCCATCGTGCCGTTGCCCTTGTAGAACCATTCCGGCTGCACGCCGATCTGGCCATTTGCCGGCTTGCCGCCCTCCAGCCCCATGCGAAACATCTTCATGGAATCGGTGAGCTGCTCCTCGCCGTCGGCGCTCAGCTTCTTGTGCATGGAATCGCGCGTCGCGGCGGAGCCGAGATGCGTCAGCCCGGTGCCGGTCAGGTGCAGATGCGCCGGATCAGGGTGATTGATCGGCGACAGCAGCCGCCCCTTCTTGTAAGCGGCCTCGAGATCGACCGTCTCGCCAAGCCCCTTGCGTTCGATCAGCGCGACGAGGCCGACGCCGGTGCGGGCGGCCTCCATCGCCAGCGAATAGACGCTGCGGGCGCCATTGATGATCCGGGTCTTGCCGCCATTGCGGGCGACGACGCGGATGGTCTCGGCGTCGTCGAGGATCTGGGAGATCAGCATGATGAATCCTCTCTCATTTGCCTTTGCAGGACTGCCAAAACGGCAGACCTTACTCAGCGCGGCCGGGACCTCGTCCATGCCACGGTTTAAATTCTCAGTTCGGATTGCGCTCGCGGGCCTGGTCCCTCAGGGACTTCTGTTACCGGCGGGTTGCCGGCAGCGCCGCGATCGTATGCCTCCTGCTTGCCTCGCCTAGAGCAGTTCACCGTTTCACGGAAACGGCGAACCGCTCTAACTCATTGTCTTGGCGCAATTCCAGGCGGAAAACCGTTTCACACTTTTCCTTGGAATTGCTCTTAAGCCCGTTCAAGCCTTGTTCTTGTTGTAGACGTCGAAGATCACGGCACCGAGCAGCACCAGGCCTTTGACCACCTGCTGCCAGTCGACATTGACGCCCATGATCGACATGCCGTTGTTCATCACGCCCATGATGAAGCCGCCGACCACCGCGCCGATGACCTGACCGACGCCGCCCATCGCCGAGGCGCCGCCGATGAAGACGGCGGCGATGACGTCGAGCTCGCTGCCGAGGCCCGCGGCCGGCACCGCCTGTCCCAGTCGCGCCGCGATGATCAGGCCGCCGAGCGCCGACAGCACGCCCATATTGATGAACACCATCAGCGTCAGCCGCTCGGTGTTGATGCCTGACAGCTGCGCGGCCTTGGAATTGCCGCCCATGGCATAGATACGGCGGCCGATGGTCATGCGCTTGGTGACGAAGACGAACAGCGAGATCAGCACGCCCATGACGAGCAGCACCACCGGCAGGCCCCTGTAGCTGGCGAACTGGTAGACCAGGAACAGCGCCAGCGCGCTGCCGACCAGCGTCTTGACGACGAACAGGGCAAAGGGCTCGGCCTCATAGCCATGGCGTTCGCGCTTGCGGCGCGTCCTCACCCCGAAATAGGCGTAGGCCAGCACAGCGATCAGGCCCAGCACGATCGTCGTCATGTGCAGCGTCAGGCCGCTGCCCATGATGGTCTTGCCGGCCGCGTTCACCGTAGGCGGGATCAGCGTCAGCGGGCCGATGACATCCGGGATGAAGCCGGAGCTGAGCGCCTTGAAGCCATCGGGTAGCGGCCCCACCGAGGATCCGCCGCCCAGCAGGGCCTGGCAGATGCCGCGGAAGATCAGCATGCCGGCCAGCGTGACGATGAAGCTCGGTATTCGGTGATAGGCGATCCAATAGCCTTGCGCGGCGCCGATCGCGCCGCCCACGATCAGGCAGATGATCGACACCAGCAGCGGATTGCTGAACGGACCGAGCGGCCAGATGACCATCATCATCGCCGCCAGCGCGCCGATGAAGCCAGCGACCGAGCCAACGCTTAGATCGATATGGCCGGAGACGATGACCAGCAGCATGCCCAGCGCCATCACGATGATGAACGAGTTCTGCTGCACCAGGTTGCTAAGATTCACCGGCTTGAACAGCGTTCCGTTCGTGGTGAACTGGAAGAACACCATGATGGCGATCAGCGCCAGGATCAGGCCGTATTCGCGCAGGTTCGTCGTCAGCGCCGAGACGGCGATGCGTGGGCGCTGCTCTTCGGCGACGTTGCCCTGCGGGGCGGGGGCGCTTTCGGTGCTCATGCTGCTTTTCCTTCTCCACGAACGATGGCGCGCATTATTTTTTCCTGGCTTGCTTCCGCGGCGGGCATTTCGCCCACGATGCGCCCTTCGTTCATGACGTAGATGCGGTCGGTGATGCCAAGCAATTCCGGCATTTCCGACGAGATGACGACGATCGCCTTACCCTCAGCCGCGAGACGGGCGATGATCGTATAGATTTCGTACTTGGCGCCGACATCGATGCCGCGCGTCGGCTCGTCGAGGATCAGCACGTCAGGGTCGGCGAACAGCCATTTCGACAACACCACTTTCTGCTGGTTGCCGCCGGAGAGATTGCCGGTCATCTGATAGACGCTGGAAGCGCGGATATTGGTCTTCTTGCGATAGTCGTTGGCAACGGCGAGCTCGCGCATGTCGTCGATCACGCTGTGGCGCGAGACGCCGCCAAGATTGGCCAGCGTGATGTTGTGCTTGATATGGTCGATGAGGTTGAGACCGTAGGTCTTGCGGTCCTCTGTGACGTAGGCGATACCGTGTTGGACCGCCTTGCTCACCGAGGATACGTCGACCGGCTTGCCCTTGAGCAGCACCTCGCCGGAGATGCGGCGGCCGTAGGAGCGGCCGAACAGGCTCATGGCGAATTCGGTGCGGCCAGCGCCCATCAGCCCGGCAATGCCCACCACTTCGCCCTTGCGCACGTTGATGTCGATGCCCTTGATCACCTGCCGCTCGGCATGGATCGGGTGATAGACCGACCAGTTCTTCACTTCGAACACGACCTCGCCGATGTCAGGCTCGCGCGGCGGATAGCGGTCGTCGAGTGAGCGGCCGACCATCGAAGTGATGATGCGGTCTTCAGAGATGTCCTTCTTGGCCAGCGTCTCGATGGTGCGCCCGTCACGAATGACCGTGACCTTGTCGGCGACCCGGTTCACCTCGTTGAGCTTGTGCGAGATCAGGATCGAGGTCATGCCCTGCCGCTTGAATTCGAGCAGAAGGTCGAGCAGCGCCTGGCTGTCCTTTTCGCTGAGCGACGCCGTCGGCTCGTCCAGGATCAGGAGCTTGACTTCCTTGCTCAACGCCTTGGCGATCTCGACCAGCTGCTGCTTGCCGACGCCGATATTGGTGATCAGCGTCTTGGGGTCCTCCTTGAGGCCCACCTTCTTCAACAGGGCGCTGGTGCGCGCCTCGTTGGAATTCCAGTCGATGATGCCGTATCTGGCGTGCTCGTTGCCGAGGAAGATGTTTTCGGCGATCGACAGCATCGGCACCAGCGCAAGTTCCTGGTGGATGATGACGATGCCCTTGCGCTCGCTGTCATGGATGCCTTTGAACTGGCATTCCCCGCCGTTAAAGATGATCTGGCCGTCATAGGTTCCTGAGGGATAGACGCCCGACAGCACCTTCATCAGCGTCGACTTGCCGGCGCCGTTCTCGCCGACCACGGCATGAATCTCGCCTTCCTCGACGCTGAGATTGACGTTCGACAGCGCCTTCACGCCGGGGAACGTCTTGGTGATGTCGCGCATCTCCAAAATCGTCGGGGCCATGGGACAACCGCTCCTTGAGAGGTCGGCAAACATTGCCGGCGAGGTCGGCGACAATACCGGGCTCGCTGGTGAACGAAAAGGGGCCCTGCGTTGCGCAGGACCCCTGATTTTGTAACCGGGGTTACTTCAGTTCGTCGGCCTTGATGTAGCCGGAGTCGACGACCAGTGCCTGGTAGTTCGACTTGTCGACCTCATGCGGCGTCAACAGGATCGAGGGAACGACCTTGACGTCGTTGTTGTAGGTCTTTTCATCGAGGCCGTCCGGCTTGCCGCCCGAGAGCACCTTGTCGACGAGCTCGACGGTGGCCTTGGCCAGTTCGCGGGTGTCCTTGAACACGGTCGAGTACTGCTCGCCCGTGATGATCAGCTTGACCGAGGCGGTCTCGGCATCCTGGCCAGTCACAACAGGCCACGGCTGAGCCTCGGTGCCGTAGCCGACGGCGCGCAGCGAGGCGGTGATGCCGCGCGACAGGCCGTCATAGGGCGACAGAACGCCATCGACGCGGCTGCCGTCCGAATAGTTGGCCGACAGCAGATTGTCCATGCGCGCCTGGGCGGTGGCGGCGAGCCAACGCAGCGTGCCGACCTTGTCCATGCCGGTCTGGCCGGACTTTATCTTGATCGAGCCGTCGTCGATCAGCGGCTGCAGGACGGAGATGGCGCCGTCGTAGAAGAAGAAGGCGTTGTTGTCGTCGGGCGAGCCGCCGAACAGTTCGACGTTCCACGGCTTGGTGTTCGGGAAGCGCTCCTTGAGGCCCTTAACCAGCGAATTCGCCTGGATCACGCCGACGCCGAAATTGTCGAAGGTGGTGTAGTAGTCTACATTGGCGGTCTTCTTGATCAGGCGGTCATAGGCGACGACGACGACGCCCGCGTCAGCGGCCTTCTGCAGAGCATCCGACAGGGTGGTGCCGTCGATCGAAGCAATGATCAGCGCCTTCGGGCCTTTGGTGATTTCGTTTTCCAGCTGGCTGAGCTGGTTGGGGATGTCGTCCTGCGCGTATTGCAGGTCGACGGTGTAGCCGAGAGCCTCGAGCTGGGACTTGACGGCGTCGCCGTCATTGATCCAGCGCTGCGAGGTCTTGGTCGGCATCAGCACGCCGACAAGACCCTTGTCGGCTGCGTGCGCCGAGTAGGTCATGGCAGCGATGCCAAGGGCCGCGACGGCGGCCAGTGTCTTGATGATTTTCACTTTAACTCTCCCTGTTTGATGGACGCGGCACCCCGGGGGTCGCGGGCCGCGCAATCGTGCAGAAGCGCCAAGGGCACTGCTGCCGTCATATCGATCTCCGGTATCCTCCCATGGCCCCGAGACGCTGATTCAATCGATACGATTTTTCTCGTCAGCGACCGTCACGTCTTGGAACGCGCGGAGGGTGTGGGTCTTTGCCATAACTGTCAAATGCGATCTTTGATGGTTGCTATATCATGGTTGGTATATGTATTGGGACGTGACGGGCTGACTCCAAGGTCGGCCTTACACGAGCATAAGGCAGGAAAAAGCGATGGCGCGGCCCGGGAATCCGACAACAGCTTCAAATGGTTACAGAGAAGCACCGGGTGATGGCGAAACCCTGCTGCGCAGCGGTCTCAGTCTGCGTCACATGCGCATGATCGTTGCGCTCGACGACCACAGCCGGGTCAGCGCGGCAGCCCAGGTTCTGAACATTTCGCAGCCGGCGGCCTCGCGCATGATCGCAGAGATGGAGGCGGTGCTGGAGGTCAAGCTGTGCGAGAGGCTGCCGCGCGGTATCACCTTGACGCCATACGGCAAGGCTTTGGCCAGGCGGGCGCGCTCGATCCTGCTGGAGATGCGCGAGGTGGACCGCGAGATTTCCGAGCTCAAGGCGGGCAAGGGTGGTTCGGTTTTCCTGGGTGCCGTGACCGCGCCTGCAATCGAGCTGGCGGTGCCGGCAATTCGTGAAATCCGCCGCATCTATCCGCGTATCGAGATCACCATGCAGGTCGAGACCTCCAATGTGCTGGCACGCGAGCTGATCGCCACGCGCCATGACTTCATCATCGCGCGCATCCCGGACGACCTCAATCCGCGGCTGTTCGAGTCGCGCGTCATCGGCGTCGAGAAGGCCTGCCTGATCGTGCGCCGGGGCCATCCGCTCACCAAGGGCGAGGCGGTGCGGCTGGAAGAGACCGCCGCCTATGACTGGGTCTTCCAGTCTGGCGGCTCGCCCTTGCGCCAGGCCATGGAGAGCAACTTCCTCAACCGCAACATCGCTTTGCCGGACCGTATCCTGAACACCAGTTCGCTGCTCCTGACCCTGGTCATGGTCGCGCAATCCGATGCCATCGCACCGGTCTCTGTCCAGGTGGCGAAATTCATCCAGAACCCTGACGGGCTGGCCGGCGCCATCGACGTCGTCCAGACCGAATTCGACATCGAGGTCAGGCCCTACAGCCTGATCACGGTCAGGAATCGCGCGCTGTCGCCGGCCGCCAAGATGCTGCACGACTTCATTCTGAGGGAAGTGGGATGATGGTTCGCTCGGGTAAGGTTGTCCGGCAAAAGCACCGCCAGGCCGAGGCTGGCGAAAGCGAGCTGGGAACATTATTTCTCGCCGATGCGTTCATGATCTTGCAAGGGGCGATTTCTTCTGGAGGCTGAACATGCGCAGCTTCGAAATCATCGATCTGCTTTGCGTGATCGAGGCCTGCAAGCACGATAGATCGGTCGGGAATTTCGTTTCCATGGCTGAAGGCGTGGAAGAATTGCGGGTGTTGACCGGCGATTTCGTTTCATCGGATGACGCGGCGGCAAACGCCCTCGCAACGGTGGCGCTTGCGCGAGGCTGCTCGGTTGTGTTCGACGAACAGGCAGGCGCTGAAATGGTTCTGACGCCTTAGACTGGAGCGGGTAGAGGGAATCGAACCCTCGCGTTCAGCTTGGGAAGCTGACAAGCTACCATTACATCATACCCGCGTGCGCCCTCGTTACCATGAGGGTTAGCCTTCGGGCAATCGCAAAGCGGTCTGTTCTCACGACGGTCGTGCTGCGGATCACGGCGCGCCCGCGGCCGTGAATTGCCGTTTTGCCTCCGCGACCTCATTGCTGGTGGCGAAGCTTGGCCAGTATTTCGAGATGGCCAGCGTCGCGCCGGCGGAAGAGAAGTGGCCATAGTCGAAGTAGAGAAATTCATTGGTCGTGGCGTCGGCGTATGAACAACCGGCCGAGTCGCACAGATACGTCAGCGGATCTATGAAATCGGCCCCTTTGGTGAACGGCAGAACCCGTGCGTTGATGTCCGGATCCATAGCCATCGGCCAGGATGTGGTTCCGGCATGCTCCCGTCTCACCAAGAAAGCGATCTTCTGGACGTCGGCGATGAATTCCGGAGACTGGCCGACGGTATAGACCTTGACCCCCATCCCGCGAAGCCGATCGATCGTCTTCTGCAGGCCGTCGAAGCCCCTGGCCTGGTAGTCGGTCCATCGGCCGCTCAGGATCACCGCCTGGATGTTGGCGTCGCGAATGATCGACAAGGCCCGTTCGTTGAAGCGGGTGCAGGCAGGCCGAGCATAGGAAAAATAGGTCAGGTCGGGCGGACAGCCGGCATAGGTGTATTGGATAACATTGGCCTGGATTTTCTGGGCGTTGGGCTCAAGTCCCGGAACATAGTGGGCAGCGAAAGAATCGCCCCACAGCAGCACATTGGTGGCAAAGCCCGTTGTACGGGTGCAGTCGGCAAGGTTCCAGTCTTCGATGCGGGTCCCGTTTTCGTTGAAACAGATGCCGTTGCGCCAGTCGCCGACCCGGATACGTTCGGTCGAGAAATCCGGAAACCGTTGCGGGAAACCGTTGCCCAGTGCGCCGGTGGTTTGGCCGGCGCAC
>NZ_RZOM01000690.1:0-3361 GCF_003999175.1 Mesorhizobium sp. M7A.F.Ca.ET.027.03.2.1
CCCTACGGCAATGCCACCGGCGTGGACTGGCCAGACAACTGGCGGCGTTTCGCGGCCTTGAGCCAGGTCGGCGGCGACATCGCCGGTGGCGCCATCTCGGGCTACCAACCCGACATCGTCCATGCCCATGACTGGCAGTCGGCGATGACCCTGGCCTACATGCGCTACGGCAAGGCAGTTGGCATTCCCTCGATGATGACCGTCCACAATCTCGCCTTCCAGGGCCAGTTCGGCGCCGGCATCTTCGGTGAACTCGGCTTGCCGGCGGCGGCGATGGCGCTCGACGGCGTCGAATATTATGGTGGTGTCGGCTTCCTCAAGGCTGGCCTGCAGGCCGCCTGGGCGATCACCACGGTCAGCCCGACCTACGCGCAGGAGATCCGCTCGGCGGAATTCGGCATGGGTCTCGACGGCCTCATCAACATGCGCTCCAGCGATCTCTATGGCATCGTCAACGGCATCGATACCGGCATCTGGGATCCGGAAACCGACAAGCATCTGGTGTCCCCCTACACGGCGAGCACACTGAAGGCGCGCGCGCCCAACAGGACTGCCGTGGAGGACCGCTTCAGCCTTGAGCGTGACGACAGCCCGATCGTCTGCGTCGTCAGCCGGCTGACCTGGCAGAAGGGGATGGACATACTGGCGCTGGTGATCGACGGCATCGTTGCCACTGGCGCGCGGCTGGCCATCCTCGGATCGGGCGATGCCGGTCTCGAAGGCGCGCTGCTTGCCGCTGCCGCCCGGCATCGCGGCCGTATCGGTGTGGTCGTCGGCTACGATGAGGGGCTGTCGCACATCATGCAGGGTGGCTGTGACGCCATCGTCATCCCCTCGCGCTTCGAACCGTGCGGGCTGACGCAGCTTTACGGCCTGCGCTATGGCTGCGTGCCGGTGGTCGCGCGCACCGGCGGCCTCGCCGATACGGTCATCGACGCCAATGAGGCCGCCGTCTCTGCCGGTGTCGCCACCGGCTTCCAGTTCGCGCCCAACAATGGCGGTGCCTTGCTGCACGCCATTAGCCGCCTCGTCGACGCCCATGCCAGTCCGACGGTCTGGGAATCGCTGCAGCGCCAGGGCATGAAGGCCGATGTGTCGTGGGACAAGAGCGCCGAAAAATATGTCGAACTCTATCGCTCGCTGCTTTCGAAAAGGGTTGCCTGAAGCATGATACGGACCGTCCCCACCAAGCCTTATTCCGACCAGAAGCCCGGCACGTCGGGCCTGCGCAAGAAGGTGCCTGTCTTTCAGCAGGAGCACTATGCCGAGAATTTCATCCAGTCGATCTTCGACGCGCTTGACGGTTTCAAGGGCAAGACCCTGGTGATTGGCGGTGACGGCCGGTTCTACAATCGCGAGGTCATCCAGAAGGCCATCGCCATGGCCGCCGCCAACGGCTTCGGCAAGGTGATGGTCGGGCAGGGCGGCATCCTGTCGACGCCAGCCGCCTCGCATGTCATCCGCAAGTACAAGACCTTTGGCGGCATCATCCTGTCGGCCAGCCATAATCCCGGCGGCCCGCATGAGGATTTCGGCATCAAGTACAATGCCGGCAATGGCGGCCCGGCGCCCGAAAAGCTGACCGACGCGATGTTCGAGAAAACCAAGACGATCTCAAGCTTCAAGATCGCCGATATCGATCCGATCGACATCGACACAACAGGCACGGTCAAGGCCGCCGGCATGACGGTCGAGATCATCGACCCGGTCGCCGACTATGCCGAACTGATGGAAAGCCTGTTCGATTTCGATGCCCTGCGCAAACTGTTCAAATCCGGCTTCCGCATGCGCTTCGACGCCATGCACGCGGTGACCGGCCCCTACGCCAAGGAGATCCTGGAAAATCGGCTCGGCGCGCCCAACGGCACCTGCCGCAATTTCAAGCCGCTGCCGGATTTCGGCGGCCATCACCCGGATCCGAACCTCGTCCATGCCAAGCACCTCTATGACGAGATGATGGGACCGGACGCGCCGGATTTCGGCGCTGCCTCGGATGGCGACGGCGACCGCAATCTGATCATCGGCAAGGGCATTTTCGTTACCCCGTCGGATTCAGTTGCCATGCTCGCCGCCAATGCCCGCCTGGCGCCCGGCTACAAGGCCGGTTTGAAGGGCATCGCCCGCTCGATGCCGACCAGTGGCGCTGCCGACCGCGTCGCTGAAAAACTCGGCATCGCCCTCTATGAGACGCCGACCGGCTGGAAGTTCTTCGGCAATCTGCTGGATGCCGACATGGCGACGATCTGCGGCGAGGAGAGTGCGGGCACCGGCTCCAACCATGTCCGCGAAAAGGACGGCCTATGGGCGGTGCTTTTGTGGCTCAACATCCTTGCCGCGCGCGGCGAAAGCTGCAAGCAGATCGTCACTGAGCACTGGGCGACCTACGGTCGCAACTACTATTCGCGGCACGATTATGAAGAGGTTGAGAGCGACCGCGCCAACGCATTGGTCGACGAACTGCGCGCCAAGCTCGGCGCGCTGCCGGGTACCAGCGTGCGCGGCATGAAAATCGCCAGCGCGGACGATTTTGCCTATCGCGATCCGGTCGACGGTTCGATCAGCGAGCATCAGGGCATCAGGGTGCTGTTCGAAGGTGGTTCGCGGGTCGTCTTCCGCCTCTCCGGCACCGGCACGTCGGGCGCGACGCTGCGCGTCTACATCGAACGTTACGAGCCGGACAAATCGAGGCACGACCTCGACACCCAGGCCGCCCTTGCCGATCTGATAGCCGCAGCCGATGATATTGCCGGGATTCACAGCCATACCGGCCGCCCCAAGCCAAGCGTGATTACTTGAGGGTGGCGGTTCGCGCTTTCCCTTCTCCCCTTGTGGGGTTCGAAGGACGGGGCGAGACCCGTGGCTCGCCCCAGGGCGGTGGATCGGCGCGTAGCGCCGAGACGATTGAGGGGTGCGCGAAGGATCGCTGTCCTTGCCAAGCTGGAACACCCCTCATCCGTCGCCTTCGGCGACACCTTCTCCCACAAGGGGCGAAGGGGGAGACTGCATGACCCAGCTCGGCGCCACCGTCACCCGCGAAGGCATCCGCTTTGCCGCTTGGTCGCAGGCGGCCCGTCGGCTTTGGGTCTCGATCTTCGACGAGCAGGGCAACCGGGAAATCGAACGGCTCGAACTGCAGCCGGAAGGTGAGGGCGTCCATGCGCTGTTCATTGCGGGCCTTGGCCAGGGCATCCGCTACGGCTTTCGCGCCGATGGCGACTACGCGCCGGAACGCGGACTGTGGTTCGATCCCGCCAAGCTCCTGACCGATCCATATGCCGTCGAGATCGACAGGTCCTATGTCTATGACTGGCGGCTGGCCCAGCGCCGGGGCGAGGGCGCCGATACCGCGCCGCTGATGCCG
>NZ_RZOM01000691.1:0-3361 GCF_003999175.1 Mesorhizobium sp. M7A.F.Ca.ET.027.03.2.1
ATGCGGTATGGCCCGTCCACGAAGGGCTGCACGACATGGTAGGCCTTGATGGTTTCGATCTGCACGTGTCTTGTCCGCTGTCTGTGATGGTGGGGAACGGGTCAGGCGCCCCTCGACGGGCGTTGTTCGAGGCCGCGCGCATAGGCAAGCAACTCCTCGAAATCGAGATCGATGTGCTCCCTGGCATGACGCTGGGCTGCACGCATGTCCTTGCCCTTCAGCAACCGCACATAGGTTTCGTGAACATCTTCGGCCGGCACCGGCTCATTGCGGGCATGCTGGTGGAGCGCAAAATACATCTGCAGCCGGCTGGTCAGCCGCTGCCAGGTTTCCAGCAGCACCGAATTGTCGGCCCATTCGTAGATCAGGCCATGCAGTTGCAGCGCGGTTTCGATTTGGCGTGTCGTGTCCAACGCACGGGTCGCCTGCTTCACGGCTTCGAGACGCCGGTCGAGCTCGTCGAAGAAGCGCTGGTCGCGCAGCGGCCACGCCCGCTCGATGGCCAGCTCGTCCATCACCTTGTTGAACGAATAGGCATCGTCGATGTCCTTGGCTGTGACCTCGATGACGAAGGTGCCGGCATAGGGGATGCTGGTCAGGATGCCTTCCTGGACCAGTTCGCGCATTGCCTCGCGCAACGGCGCGCGGCTGACCCGCATCTGTTCGGAAATCCGCAGCTCGTTGAGCTTCTGGCCGGGTGCGAGCTGCCCGGTCAGGATCGCGCGCCGCAACAGCGCGACGATCTCGGCGCGTCGCGTCGTGTCCGCAATCGGACTGAAATCCGCTTTCGCCATTCGGCCACTCCCAGGGAAATCGAAAGCAAGACAAGCAGATTGTCGACAATCTAACAAGAGGTCATCTTCGGATTCTTGGGGGCCGTTGGCACGTCGGCCTTTCGGTCTCAGGCGGCACGGCCGTAGAAGCCGACCCGCTCCTCGGGGCTGAACATCACGCCGGGCTTTTCATAGTAGGAAAACACCGCGATCATGCGCTCGCGCTCGCCTTCGACCGTGGTGACGCGATGCGCGGTGTTTTTGCCGCGGAAGACATTCAGCGTGCCGGGCTTCATGCGCAGGATCTTTGCATCGGGGTCGCGCCCGTCCAGCAGCCTTGCGACGCCGTCATAGTTGGGATTGCCGTCAGATCGCAGATCGGTGCGGTATTCGAGGTCGCCGCCGTATTCCGCTGCCTGCAGCAGCAGCGTCGTCGTGAATTCGGAACGATCGAAATGCCAGTTCAAAGCCTCGCCGGCGCGATAGGCCATGACATTGGTTCGCGCCAGCGGATCCTGCATGACATGCAGCCTGGTCTTGCCCATCGTCGCTGCCAGGAAGCGCAGTAGCGGTTCGTATTCGTAGATGGCGAGCACGACACTGCCAGGAATCTGGTCGGCACAGACGGTGTGGCTGATGGTCTCCACCTTGCGCAGCGCCGGATGGTCGGGTGCAAGCTCGGGGATTTCAGGCTTGAAGTAGATGTTGTGCATCCGCTTGTGCACATGCGAGCGCGCGGCCATCACCGGCTGGATTTCGCGCACGGCTTGTTCCGCCACGCCGGGGCGCAAAAACCCTTCCAGATTGAACATGCCGTCGGCTTCGAGCGCGGCGACGGATTGTTCGACAAGGCGCTGCCATTCAGCGCTGCCTTCGCGGTCGAGCGGATAGCGGTCGAGATCGAGGATGTCTTTCATCGTCATGGCTCCGAAGGTTTCGAGCCTATGAGACGGCAAAAAAATCTTTCTCTCAACGTCGAAAATAATTACGATTGAGCAAGAAAAACTTATGGATCTGTTGTGGAACGGTTGCCGCCGCTGAATGCGATCAAGGCTTTTGAAGTTGCCGCCCGTGCCGGCAGCTTCACCTTGGCCGCTTCTGAACTCGGCGTGTCCTCTGCAGCGGTCAGCCAGCAGATACGCAATCTTGAGAACTGGTTCGGCAAGCAATTGTTCGTGCGCACCGGCAACCGCATCGCGCTCACCGATGCCGGCCACGCCATCTATCCACAGACGGCGAAGGCGCTAGGAGACATCGCCGCCATAGCCCAGCGCATGCTGGAGGGCGGGATGCGGACGCGCCTGGTCGTCAGCGTGCCGTTCTCGCTGGCCGAACTGTGGCTGGCGCCGAGGCTGGCGGTACTTCTCGATGCCTTTCCGCAGATGGCGATCGACGTTCGGGTCGAGGACGATCCGGTCGACCTGATGCGCCAGAACATCGACCTGCGCATCAGCTATGGCGATTATCACTATCCCGGATTGAAACTCGTCCGTCTCGTCCATGACGACGTCCTGCCTGTCTGCGCACCGGAATTCTGGCACCGGCACGGCAATGGCGATACCAGTCTGGCGGATTTGCACGAGAGCCAGTTCATCCACACCAATTGGGGGCCGAACTATGCCTCGCACCCGACCTGGGCTGACTGGTTTGCGGCCTCCGGCGGCAGCCGCTCACCCAACCCGTCGCACGGGCGGCGCGTCGGCCTGTCCAGCCTTGCGATCGCCTCGGCAAGGCTGGGCCTGGGCATCGCGCTTGGCCAGCGGGTCATGGCGCGCGCCGATCTGGCGGCCGGTCGGCTGATTGCGCTCTCCTCCGTCTCGGTGCGCCTCGGGCATCCCTACTGTGCATTCATGCCGCCGGCCAAGGCCGACCGCGCCGATGTTGCCGGTCTGGTGGAACTGCTCAGTCGAGCGGCGCCCGCGACCTGTGGGAAGGTCGGGGCGCCGCGCTGAAGCCGGGTCCTGACGGGGGTGTTCAGGTGGCCGGCTTTTCCGGTATCGGCGATACAGGCGCTCCGGGTCCGATCTTCTGCAGATTGCCCGTGATCACCTGGTCGCCCTCGGCGACGCCGCTGAGGATGGCGACCTGACCGCCGCTCGTCGGTCCGAGCGAAACCAGCCGCTGGTCGACCGTGTTGTCCTTGCCGACGACATAGAGATATTTGCCGAGCTGGCTCGAGCCCAGCGCCGTCTGCGGCACCATCAGCGCGTCGGCCTGCTCTCTCACATGCAGCCGGACACGAACATATTGGCCGGGCAGCAGCGTGAACTTGCCGTTACCGATCGTTGCGCGCGCCGTGATCGTGCCGGTCGAGCGGTCGACCGAATTGTCGATGAAGGTAAGCTCGCCCTTCTGGCTGGCCTCGGTCTGGCCGGGGAGCAGCACCTCCACTTCGATCGGGCCGTTCGCACGGGCTTGCTCGATCTCGGCCAGATCCGTCTCGCTCGGGTTGAAGGTGACGTAGATCGGATCGAGTTGCACCAGCGTGTTGAGCACGGTGCCGGCAACGCTGACCAGCGTTCCGACCGAAGCCTGGTTGCGGCCGAGACGCCCGGCAAACGGCGCCCGGATTTCGGCGTAGCTCAGAT
>NZ_RZOM01000692.1:0-3352 GCF_003999175.1 Mesorhizobium sp. M7A.F.Ca.ET.027.03.2.1
ACACTCGATGCCACACGCCCGGTCGGTGAGCTCGTCGCTGCCGCGGTCCGCCTGATACGCCGGTCATGAGCCTTCATCTGTGCCGATTTCGGTGCCGTCCTGGGCCTCGGTCAGCCGCTGCCGGCGGGACCACGTCAGCATCTGCTCGGGGTAGAGCCTCAGCGCTTCCAGCAGGCGGTCGCGCTTGAGCAGGATGTAGTGCGCCTGCACAGCCATGTTCTTGGCGCCATCCCCGGCGGTGGCCTTCGCCGGGGTGACAGATGCCTCCGGCGTCAACTCGGGGCTGAGCACGGCGCGGTACTCGATGAAGGGAACCACTTCGAAGGTCGACATGGCAAACAGGGCGGTTCGGCCCCTGGCGGCAAAATTCGCCGGCGCCGAGGCGAGATGCGTCCAGCCGCTTTCGCCCATGGCTGCCTCGGTGAAAGTCGTGCCGGCATGGACGGTGTTGGTCATCGTCACCACGCCATTCTGCTTCAGGATCTTCTGGATGCGGATGGTGACCTGATAGGCGTCGTCGCGATCAAAGACGACCCGGCTTTTCAGGAACCGGTTTTCGACATCGATCAGCGGCGGGTTGAGGAAACGCAGGCCGAACGCGCTTTCGGAAATACCGTGGGTGTTGACGCTCACCTGATGCGCCTCGACACCGGCCTCGTATAGCGCGCGCTTGCCGATGATGGTCTGGGCGGTGAATTGATCGCACCAGAGGATGGCGCCGTGGCCGCGCTGCAAGGCCGACCGCAGTCCCTCCAGCCCCTCCAGCCGGATCGTCGGCGACCAGCGGCCAGCCACCAGATGTGCGGCAAGTTGCAGGCGGCGCCGATGGCGCGCCGCCAGCAATCCCTCGAACAGCTTGCGTGTATCGATGCCATCGCCAAGCACCGCGCGTGTCGCGGCCGCGTAGGCCGGGAATTCCTTGCGCATATGGCGCTTCAGGCGAACCCTCGATATGCGGCCGCAGATCGGCGCCCACCAGCGCACCGGCAGCGCCGCTGCCGCCACGAGATAGAAGACGGACAGCAGGCCTTCCCGAAGGTCCTTGTTGGAAAAGCGGCGAAGCCGGCCGGGGTGAACCAGCTTGCGGCTGAAGAAGCGGACGTCCTCCGCTCGTTCCGGGACGAAGACGTCGGCGATGATTTCAGTGCGGAAACTGGCTGCCGATGGCAGCTTGCGGGCGGCCTTGCGGGATTTTGCGAACCACCACAGCCTCATCGGTCCAGCCCGTTCTTCGACCCCCGCTTTACTGCGTCGGCTTGGGACGTGCAAGGTCATGTCCGCGCTCAAGACTTCTGCAAATTTCGCTTGCCCTATACCTGGGGGACAGGCGCGTGCAACGCGAGCTGGCGCCCGCGACGCCGGACCGCTGATCGCTGACCGGCAGTCGCTATTCCATATACGGCGTCAGCACATCTTCGATCCATTTCATGAATGCGCGGACTCGGCGCGACAGATTGCTCCGATGTGCGACGACGAGGGATACGGCGAGCGCCCGTCGACGAAAATCGGGTATGATCTCGACAAGCGCTCCACTCTCCAAGTATCGGCCAATGCCCAAAAGTGGCGCCTGAATCACACCAAGGCCGGCGAGGGCGGCGGCTTCGTAGGTCTGCGCGCTGTTGACGTGCAGCGCACCTGGCAACTGAAGCGTCGTGTAGCTGTCGCCGTCCGGATATTCCCATCCATAGGGTCTCGCGCCCAGCACCGTCGAAAAGTGAATTGTCCTATGTTCCTGACGCTGGAGATCATCCAGCGACCGAGGGACGCCATGGCGCGCCAGATAGGCGGGACTGGCAGCGTTGGCCATGCGCAACAGGCCCAACGGGCGGGCGATCAGCGTTTCGTCGCGAATGGGTCCAAGCCGCAATACACAATCGAACCCCTCTTGAACCAGATCGACTTGCCGGTCCGTACTCGACACCTCCAGCTCCAATTGGGGGTGCGCCGCCATGAAATCCGGCAAGGCCGGCACGATCGTTGTGCGCGCCACTTCGGTCGGAAGGTCGACCCGCAAACGCCCGCGAAGTGCCACGCGATCGCCTGCGAACATCGAGTGCAGATCATCGACTTCAGCGAGCAGATCGCGGGCACGGGCATGAAATGCGCGTCCGTCTTCCGTCAACCGCACGCTGCGCGTCGTCCGGTGCAGGAGCCTGACACCGAGATCTTCTTCCAGCTTCCGGACCGCCGTTGAGGCTCTCCCCTTTTGGATGCCCAGGCTGTCGGCTGCGCGGGTGAAGCTCCCCATTTCCGCTACCGTTATGAAAATGAGGATGGGTTCGAGATTTTGCATTTTCGTGCCCCGGTATTGTTCCCCAAAAAGAGAACAGTCGATTCATTTCCTCGGTGTTTATCACACCTGAGGGGCACAGTAAGCTTCGAATATGGGATCTCCCCATCGGAGAATGACAAGTGTCCGAAACTGTGAACCCGCATCAGACACCTGAAATTATGACCTTGCATCGCGCCCTGTGGGCCGGCCGGATAATGAGCGCGTTTGTCGTTATCGCTTTAATGGCAGACGGCACTGTTCAGCTTTTCGCGCCGGCACGGATCGCGAGCATGTTGCAGGAAACCGGGTTCGCGATGGACCTGACGCGCGTCGTGGGTCCGATCATCCTCGCCTGCGCCATCCTCTACGCCATCCCGGTCACCGCCGTCCTCGGCGCGATCCTGGTGACGGGCTTTTTGGGAGGTGCCATCTGCGCCCATCTCCGCATCGGTGAGTTGGGATCGCCGCCGGAAATCATTTCCCTGCTTCTGGGCGCGATGACCTGGGGCGGCCTCTATCTGCGCGATCCCCGTATCCGGGCCATTCTGCCGCTCATCCATTGAACCAACAGGGGCAGTTCTGTCCCTCAACATCAGGAGAAAACACATGTTCTTAGTAATGGGAATCACCGGAAACGTGGGCGGCGCGACGGCAAGGCATTTGCTAGCGCTAGGCAAAAAGGTGCGCGCGCTGGTCCGCGACCGCGAGAAAGCGTTGAGCTGGGCGAACCGGGGCGTGGAGCTGGTTGACGGCGATTGGAATGATTCGGCAACCATCGAGCGGGCGCTCGAAGGCGTCGAAGGCGCGTTCGTCATGCTGCCTCCTGTCTGGGCGCCTTCGCCCGATTACAAGGAAGCAAAGGGCGTCATTGCAAGCTATGTCGAGGCGCTCACCAAGGCAGCGCCGCCGCGAGTGGTTGCGCTTTCGTCGATGGGCGCGAACAGAACCAGCGGGCACGGGGTGATCGCGGCCTTGTCCCTTCTGGAGCAAGGTTTTCGCGACCTGAGATCGCCAGTTGCTTTTGTGCGCGCAGGCGGATTCTTCGAGAATTTTCTTTTCGGGTTGCAGGTCGCGCAGGGC
>NZ_RZOM01000693.1:0-3342 GCF_003999175.1 Mesorhizobium sp. M7A.F.Ca.ET.027.03.2.1
CCGTCGGGCCGGCGATAGTGCTCGCGTTGGCGACGATGCCGTTCCTGTCGCGCGGCCTCAACGCGCTGGCGCTTGGCGAGGCGACCGCCGGTCATCTCGGCATTCCGGTGCAGCGGCTGAAATACACGGCCATCGTCGGCGTCTCTGCCGCGGTCGGCGCATCCGTCGCCGTCAGCGGCGGCATCGGCTTCGTCGGCATCGTGGTACCGCATCTGCTGCGCCTGCTGATTGGTCCGGACAATCGCTATCTGCTGCCGGCGTCGGCGCTGCTCGGTGCCTCGCTGCTGCTTCTGGCCGATGCGGTCGCACGCACCATCGTTGCGCCGGCCGAACTGCCGATAGGCATCGTCACCGCGATAGCGGGCGCGCCGTTTTTCCTTTGGATCCTGCTGCGCAAGCGCGGCGTGGTTGATTTGTGAGGCTTGATGATCGAGGCCAAGGATGTTTCGGTTGATATCGCCGGCAAGCCTATCGTCAGCGGTATCGATTTCCACGCGCGGCCCGGGGAGATCGCCGCCATCGTCGGCCCCAATGGTTCGGGCAAGACGACCTTCCTCAAAGCGCTCTCCGGCGAACTCACCTACACCGGGCGCGTTGCCCTCAACGGCCGAGATCTCTCGACGATGAAGCCGGTCGAGGTGGCCGTCCATCGTGCGGTGCTGCCGCAGGCGACGACGCTGTCGTTCCCGTTCACCGTGCGGGAAGTGGTCAAGCTCGGCCTTGTCGGCGGCCGCTCAGGCGTCTTGCCGGGCGAGGATGCGCGGCTGCCGGAACGGGCGCTGGCGCGTGTCGATCTCGACGGCTTTGCCGGCCGTTTCTACCAGGAGCTTTCGGGCGGCGAGCAACAGCGCGTTCAACTCGCACGCGTGCTGAGCCAGGTCTGGGCACCGGTGCTCGACGGCAAGCCGCGTTTTCTGTTCCTCGACGAGCCGGTTTCCAGCCTCGACATCAAGCACCAGCTGATCATCATGAACATTGCCCGCGACTTCGCCAGAAGGGGCGGCGGCGTGGTCGCCATCCTGCACGACCTCAATCTGACGGCCATGTATGCCGACCGGATCTTCGTCATGCATCGCGGCAGGCTAGCCGCCACCGGGTCGCCGCGGGATGTGCTGAGCGATGACCTGATCGAAAAAGTGTTCGACTGCCGGCTCAGGGTCGGCGTGCTGCCGGCCGGCAATATGCCGTTCGTGCTGCCTCAGTCAGCGGCCTGATTGCAGATCTAGCCCGCGCCCCTGCTGGGTCAGGCAGCTGGTGCGCGGCGCTCCAGCATGTCGATTCCGAGCAGGTTGCGCACATTTGGACGTGCCGCCACGAGGTCGGCGATCGTATAGCGCTCCAGCACGGCGAAGAACGCGTTCAGCGCCTCGCGCAGCGCCGAGTTCAGCGCGCAGCTATCGACGAGCGGGCATTCGGCGGCATCGTTCTCGAAGCATTCGGCCATAGCGAAGCTCTCTTCTGTCACGCGCACGACATCGAACAGGCTGATGGCTTCGGCCGCCCGGCCAAGCTTGACGCCGCCATTCCTACCGCGCACGGTCTGGACGAGGCCGTGCTCGACCAGGGGCTGCAGGATCTTGAACAGGAAAAGCTCCGACACCGAATAGGCGGCCGCGATCTCGGGGATGCGGCTCAATCGGTCATCATTGGCCGCGCAATACATCAAGATGCGCATGGCATAGTTGGTCTGGCGCGTAAGCCGCATTTTGTCCTCACAAGGCACTGGTGCGGTGCAACCACGCCAGATCTGGAAATTTTGCTGATATGGCTTTGACCCGAATTTCCGGATTCGCCACATTAGCCTCGGCGGAATATGGCCTATACCTTGGAATAATTCCAGACTAGCTTCGCCCGATAGATGAATTTTCTCCTCAACTTTGTGTGCGCGGCCGGGGAAAATTCCGGGCGAAACCCGCTGTCGCGGGTATTTCGGCCATCGGAACACTAAATAGGCTGAGATCGACGAGGAGCGGCTCACCCATGTCACAATCGGCTTCGCCCCTGGCGCCGGTCCGTTTCGATGCCGAGGCGGATGCCAAGCTTTCCGCGTTGCGGCGGACGAAATTCCTCGCGGCGGCCGCACTGGCGCTTTGCGTGCTGGTGTTTGCGCTCGCCAAATCCTTCGAGCGCACCTATCCATGGCTCGGCTTCGTCGCCGCCTTTGCCGAGGCCGCGACCATCGGCGGGTTGGCCGACTGGTACGCCGTGGTGGCGCTGTTCAGGCGGCCGCTGGGACTGCCGATCCCGCACACCGCCATCATCCCGGAGAACCAGAACCGCATCGCCGACAATCTCGGTCGCTTCATCGAGGTCAACTTCCTGGCGCCTGAACCGGTGCGCGAAAGGCTCGCCGAGGTCGATTTCTCGGCACTCGTCGCCGACTGGCTGGCCGATACGGAGCGCGCCGCCGGCCTGTCGCGCTTCGTCGTGCGGCTGGTGCCGCAGACGCTGGCCGCTGTCGAGCAATCCGGCCTGCGCGGCTTCGTCACCAGCCGCATGCTGGAACAGATCGAAAAGGTGCCGCTGGCGCCGCTGGCCGCCGAGCTGTTGTCAGCGCTTACCGACGACCGCCGCCACCAGAAACTGTTCGACGAGTTCACCAAGGTGATCGGCAGGTTCCTCAATGACGAACAGGCGCTGGCGACGATGCGCGAAAAGATCCGTGAGGAACTGCCGTCGCTGTTCAACCTGTTCCGCGCCGACGCCTATCTGCTGAAGAAGATCGTCGCCTCGGCCGGCTCGCTTCTCGACGAGGTGAGGGCCGATCCCGATCACCCGATGCGCGCCGAATTCGACCGCTTCGCCCAAGGCTTCGTCGAGAAGCTGAGAACATCGAAGCAATACGCCAAACGGGCCGAGAAGCTGAAGCGCGACTTCCTGGCCCGGCCGGAGGTCAAGGGGTTGGCCGGCGAGATGTGGGCAAGCCTCAGCCAGTTCATCGAGCAGGACGCCAAGGCGCCGAATTCGGTTGTCCGCGCGCATCTTGCCAACATGTTCGTCGAGGTCGGTCGCCATCTTGCCGGGGATGCGCAGATCCGGGCCGACATGAACCAAGGGTTCGTGGTGGCTCTGGCGTCGTTCGTGGAGAGCCAGAAGGCCGGCGTGTCGACATTCATCGCCGACCAGGTCAAGCGCTGGGACCTCGCGCAACTGACGCGGCTGCTCGAGATGAACATCGGCAGGGACCTGCAATACATCCGTTTCAACGGCATGATCATCGGCGGGCTGGCCGGCATCGTGCTTTATGTCGCCGAGCGGCTGTTCCTCGTGAATTGATGCGCGGCCCGACTGGCGCTCATTCCTCCGCTTTCCTGGACTTGCGGCATGCGAGTGCTATTCTCC
>NZ_RZOM01000694.1:0-3340 GCF_003999175.1 Mesorhizobium sp. M7A.F.Ca.ET.027.03.2.1
ATCCAGATGTTGTCGGACAGCCCGCAGAGCGCCGACGAGGCGGCGAACACCAGCAAGGCAAAGCAGTAGACGTTGCGCAGTCCGAAGCGGTCGGCGGCCCAGCCGCCAAGCGGCATCGAGATGATCAGGCTGGCGACATAGACGGTAATCAAGAGGCCGAGCTGGCTGGGCGGACGGCCGAGACTTTCGCTGATGCCCGGCAGCGCGGTTACCACGACATTCTGATCGAGGCTGGTCATGAACACGCCGCAGGCAACCGTCAGCGGCAGCAGGAGCAGGGCTCTGGCCGGCACATCGGCGCGATCCGTGGCGCCGGCGGATAGTTCTGCGGTCATGGAGATGTTCGAACCAAACGAATGTGCCGACTCTTGAAGAAGGGATTTCATATCCCTCGGGCCGGTTGGGCGGCCACGTTTTCGCACCATGGGCGCCGGCGGCCCGATTCTCTAGCGGCAGAAGCGGCTGGCGTTGATGCCAGATGTGGGCAACGCGGCCATCCGGCCGCGCCGCCTACTGCACCTCGTAGCCGACTTCCTCGCTGGCGTGGCAGAGCGCCTTCCAGAACGAGCGTGCAAACGAGCGGAAGACATAGATGTCGAACTGGTCGGCGCTGGTGCGCTGGATCTGGGCGAAGATGTCGTGATGGGTGGTCGAACGGCCGGCGCCGACCGGAAAGGCCGGCAGCGCGAAGTCGATGGCGAAGAATTTCGCCAGCACCCATTCGGCCTTCGGCCCGGCAATGCGGATGGCGGTGCGGCCGTGCGAGAGGTCGGTCACGGTGCCAATGGCGGGGGTCACCACTTTGGCAAAGGCCGCGGCCAGGCCTTCGGCTTCATCGGCGACGGTGAACTTTCCCGGCGCGAAGCCGAACACCGATTTCACGCCGTCGCTCAAGCCGCCGCCGGCGCCATCGGGCAGGGCAAGCCCGGTGACGGTGCGGATGGCTGCTATCAGCTTCTTCTCCTCGCCGGGCCACGCGGCGAGCTGCACGATCGAGCCCGGCCTTGTCTCGGTCAGGATGATCTCGACGCCGTGCTCGAAATTGCCGTGCGAGCCGACATGGAATTCAGGCTCAAGCGGCGACAAGGGTTCGGGTGATTGGCGCTCAACCATGCATGCGGCTCCCGTCCGGATCGAAGAAGTGGTTGGAGACGATTTCGACCGGTCCGAACCGGTTGCGCAAGGGATCGGAGACATGAGCGCGCGTGCCCTGCCGTGCCTTGCCGCCCTTGACCAGCGCCAGCGCGATATGCTTGCCGAGCGCCGGTGAATAGCAGCAGGCGGTGATGTGACCGATCGAGCCGTGCGGATTGGCCTCGTCAACCTCCTCGACGATGTGCGCGCCGCCATTGAACGGTAGGTTGTCGAGGGCGATCAGGCCGACCAGTTCCAGGCGATCAGACGCGATCAGGCCTTCGCGATCCATCATCGCCGAGCCGATGAATGGCTTCTTCTTCGACAGCATCCAGTCGAGATGCAGGTCGCGCGCCGTGGTACGGCCATCGATCTCGGCGCCGGTCACATGGCCCTTTTCGATGCGCATCGTGCCCAGCGCTTCAAGCCCGTAGGTGACCAGCCCGAACGGCTTGCCTGCTTCAACAAGCGCTTCCCACACATGGGTGCCGTACCCGGCGCCGGAATAGACCTCGAACGCCATTTCACCCGAGAAGGACAGCCGGCAAATCATCACCGGCACGCCTGATATTTCGCCACGTACGATACCCATGAAGGGCAAGGCGGCGTTGTCGACCGATGTGCCGGTGACACAGGCGGCGAGGACCTGCCTGGCCTTCGGCCCGCCGATCGCGGCCCCCGCCCATTCGTCGGTCACCGAGGTGACGTGGACTTTCAGCTCCGGCCAGATCACGTCGAGGAAATATTCCAGATGCTGCATCACCTTGCCGGCATTGGCCGTGGTGGTGGTCATCAGGAAATCCTGCTCGCCAAGCCGCCAGGTGGTGCCGTCGTCGAAGGCAAGGCCGTCCTCGCGCAGCATCAGGCCGTAACGTGCCTTGCCGACGGCCAGCGTCGAAAACATGTTGGTGTAGACACGGTCGAGGAATGCGGCGGCGTCGGGGCCCTGCACGGCAATCTTGCCCAATGTCGAGACATCGACGATGCCGGCGCTTTCGCGTGTCGCCTTGGCTTCGCGCACATAGGCCTGCTCGACCGTTTCGCCTGCATGGCCGTAGATCATCGGGCGATACCAGAGGCCCGCTGAATACATGGTCGCGCCGTTGGCCAGATGCCAATCATGCATCGGGGTCAATCGTTCGGGCTTGAGATCGCCAAAACGTTCCGCCGCCAGCGAGCCGATCGACACCGGCGCGAAGGGCGGCCGGAAGCGTGTCGTGCCGACGTCGGGGATCGGCTTGCCCAGCGCTTCGGCCATGATGGCAAGGCCGGGGACGTTGGAGCTCTTGCCCTGGTCGGTCGCCATGCCGAGCGTGGTGTAGCGCTTCAGATGCTCGACCGAGACGAAGCCCTCGCGGTGGGCCAGCCGCACATCCTCTGCCGTGACGTCGTGCTGGAAATCGACGAAGCTCTTGCCCTTGGCCCTGATCTCGAACACCGGTGCCGGATCGGGATCGCCGGGCACGGCTTCCACCACCGGCAATACAGAAGGCGCGCTGGGGCCACCGGCTGCGGCAAGGCCCGCGGCGCGGCCTTCGGCGATGGCTTCGGCGGTGGAGAAACTGCCGGTGAAGGCGCCGGCACCGATCCAGCTCTGTGTTGGCTTCGGCGGCAGGAAGGCCTGCCGCGCGGCATTCCATTCCGCCTTGGCGCCGGCCTGGCTGGCCAGATGGATGGTCGGCGACCAGCCGCCGGACATCAGCAGGCAATCGGCGTGGATACTGCGGGCATCACCTATGAGTGCGCCATTGGCCATATCGAAGCGTTGCAGTTTGAGGCCGGACAGCGCCTTTCCGCCTTCGGTGGCGACGACGGCATGGCCAGCGAAGATCTCGGCCTCGGCTTCCGCAGCCAGCTTGCGCATCTCCGGCGAAAGTTCCGGCCTGACATCGGCGATGGCGACGACCGCGGCACCGGCCTTCTTCAAGGCGACGGCCGCCCGATAGGCGCTGTCATTGTTGGTGAACAGCGCGATCCGCTCGCCCGGTAGCACGCCGAATTCGTTGGCATAGCGCTCGGCTGCATGCGCCAGCATCACGCCTGGCAGGTCATTTCCGGGGAATACGAGCGGCCGCTCGAACGCACCGGTGGCCAGGACCACGGATTTGGCACGGATCGCCCAATAGCGATGGCGCGGCTCGCCCTTGCCTGGCTGATCCTTGTGATCGCTGACCCGTTCGAGCGCGGCAAGCGTGTTGTTGTCGTA
>NZ_RZOM01000695.1:0-3336 GCF_003999175.1 Mesorhizobium sp. M7A.F.Ca.ET.027.03.2.1
AGACAGGTCTCGTGGATGCCCCGCGATGAGCGGCCGCTGGGCGCGAGCCATGCTGTCGGCATACCGTTTCGCGGGTGCGGCCGCCTATCCGCTGGTCGGGCCCTATGTGGCCTGGCGCACCTCACGCGGCAAGGAAGACCGCTACCGCCGCCGCGAGCGCTATGGCGTCGCCGGCCGCGCGCGCCCCGACGGGCCGGTGATCTGGATCCATGCCGCGAGCGTCGGTGAGACCATAGCCGTCGTGCCGTTGGTCGAAAGCATCCTCGACTATGGCGTCAACATCGTGCTGACGACCGGCACGGTCACCTCGGCGCAGGTCGCCGACGAGCGTCTCGGTGACCGGATCATCCACCAATACGTACCGCTCGATCTCAAGCCGGCGGTCAGCCGGTTTCTCGATCACTGGCAGCCGGATCTGGCGATCATCGCCGAATCCGAGATCTGGCCGATGACCATCCTCGAGCTTGGCGCGCGCCGCGTGCCGCAGGTGCTGGTCAATGGCAGGCTGTCCGACCGCTCGTTCAAATCGTGGAAGAAACGCGCCAACATCGCTGAGGCGTTGTTCGAGAACCTGGCTCACGTCGTGGCGCAGTCGGATGTCGATGGCGAGCGGTTTCTGGCGCTCGGCGCCCGGCCGGTCACCGTGTCGGGCAATCTCAAGGTCGATACCTCGCCGCCGCCCGTCGACGAACGGGCGCTGGCGACGCTGCGGCGGCAGATAGGCACGCGCCCGACCTGGGCGGCGATCTCGACCCATGACGGCGAGGAAGTGGTCGCGGCTGAAGTCCACGCGACGCTGCACAAGCGCCACCATGGTATCCTGACGATCGTCGTTCCGCGTCATCCCGATCGCGGCGAGGCGCTTGCGGCACAAATTTCCGGCATGGGCCTGAAGGTCGCGCGACGCAGCAAGGGCGACAGGATAGCCGCCGACACGGATATATTGCTCGGCGACACGATCGGCGAGATGGGGCTCTATCTCCGGCTGACCGAAATCGCCTTCGTCGGCCGCTCGCTGACCTCCGAGGGTGGCCAGAACCCGCTGGAGCCGGCCATGCTCGACACGGCGGTTCTCGCCGGGCGCAATGTTCAGAATTTTCGCGAGGCCTACCAGCGTCTGCTCGACAGCGGCGGCGCCAAGCTGGTGCGCGATCGCGACATGCTGGCCGGCGCCGTCAATTTCCTCCTGACCAACGAAGTGGCGCGCCACGAGATGATGGCGGCGGGTGTGGCGACCGTCGACGAGATGCGTGGCGCGCTGGCGCGCACGCTGAAATCGCTTGAGCCCTATATCCAGCCGCTGGTCGTCAAGTCGCGCCTGAAGGGCGCGAACGGTCGCTAGCGTGGCCTCTGAAGCACCACCATTCTGGTGGGAAGAGCCGGACTGGCGGGTCCTGGCACTGTCGCCGCTATCGGCCATCTATGCGGCCGCCGCCGGCCGCGGCATGCGGCGGGCCAAGCGCGAGAAGATCGAAGCACCCGTTCTGTGCATCGGCAATTTCACGGTTGGCGGCACCGGCAAGACACCGGTGGCCATCGCGCTCGCCGAGCAGGCGAAGCGAATGCATCTGAAACCAGGCTTCCTGTCGCGCGGCCATGGCGGCTCGTTCGCCGAGCCTCACGTGGTCGATATCGACCATGACAGTGCCAGGCATGTCGGTGACGAACCGCTGCTGCTCGCCGAACACGCGCCGGTGGCGGTGACGCCGAACCGCGCCGCCGGCGCCCGGCTGCTGCTGGAACGGCATGGCTGCGATTTCCTGATCATGGATGATGGCTTCCAGAGCGCCCGCATCCACATCGACTACGCGCTGGTCGTCGTCGACGCGCGCTATGGGATCGGCAATGGCCGCGTCATTCCGGGCGGGCCGCTCAGGGCCAAAATCGTCGACCAGTTGGTCTTCACCAGCGGGCTGTTGAAAATGGGCGAGGGCACTGCCGCCGACAGCGTGGTCCGCCAGGCGGCACGCGCCGGCCGGCCGATCTTCGAGGCCCATACAGAGCCAAGCGGCAAGGCAGGGCTTGCCGGCAAGCGGTTCCTCGCCTTCGCCGGTATCGGCCATCCCGAGAAATTCTTCGACACGGTGCGCGAAGCCGGCGGCGAGCTGGCATTGACGCGGCCGTTTCCGGACCATCATTTCTATGCCGAGGACGAACTTGCCGAGTTGGTGGCGACCGCACGCGCCGAAGGGCTGGTGCTCATCACCACCGCCAAGGACGCCGCCCGACTGCGCCACGGCGCCTCACAGGACTTTCTCGACCGGCTCGAGGTGCTGGAGATCGACACTGTCTTCGAACTCGATCACGTTCCCGAGCGCATCATCGACGAGACGCTCGATGCCTGGCGCCAGCGCAAGCTGAAGGGTTAACCGCGTTTACGCAGCTCCGGATGCATCTCGATTTCGCGGCGCAGCGAGGCGGTGGCGCTGATGTAGGGCTCCTGCCTGGCGACGCTCCAGTATTTCAACTCGTCGAGCGGAATGCTTTCGCCTGTCACCGCGCAACGCACGAACGCGCCGGGACTGGTAACCTGGAAGTCGCCATCCAGATAGCGGATGCGGGCTTCCTTGCCGCCGGGGCCTTCGAAACGGTTCATCATGCGGGGACGCCAGGGTTCATGAGGATTTCATCGCCATAAATTCCCGGCGAGGTCAAGCATGCGACAAGCCTGAGACAATGCTGAACGCTTATTGTGAGGCGGAAAAATGGTGTTGGTGGGCCGCAATGGACATTTCCTCCACTCGTCTTCCCGCCTTGCTCAGGGAAGTGATGACGCCGCAGGCCGTGCCCTCGGGGCAGGCCGATCCAGTCATGACGGCACTGGTCAAGGCGCTGGTCCAACCGCCGGCGCCGTCTCTGCTTGCGCAACAGACAGCGCCCGTGCTGTTGACTTTGCCTGCCGCGCCAATGGACGTCAAATCGCAGCAGATCGCATCGTCTGGCATCGTCGATGCCTATCTTGCCCAGCTTGAGACGGGCGAAGAGGCGGCGTTGGCAACGATCGCGGCGAGAAAGGCAAAACCCGAAGCCGAAACGCCGCGAGCCTTCTTGCCGCCTTCGACAACGGCCAATGACAATACCCCTGCCAGGGTTACGGGGCTGTCATTGCTGTCGCTTATCCCGCCGCAGGCTCCAGTCCCGCGCAACGCTGCCGCTCTGGGTGCATTGGCGGGCAGGCACAGGCCGGCCAATCAATCCCATGGTGCGGCGCCGAACCCTGAGCAGTTGCTGGTGAAAATTGGCTTTGTTTCGATAATGGCCGGTTTGCTGGGAACCGTGATCCTTGGGTTCGTTCTGTTGTTGCTGCGCTGAGCTTCGAATCGGCTGGTTCTCGAT
>NZ_RZOM01000696.1:0-3333 GCF_003999175.1 Mesorhizobium sp. M7A.F.Ca.ET.027.03.2.1
TCCCAGATCTTTGAGATGAGGCCGTCGGCAACTTTCCTTCGGCATATTGCGCTCGTCATGCTTGGCGTGCCATCCGCGCCGAATGCGCCCTCTGTGATAACGTCCCGCCTGTCTCAAAAAAGCTGATCTGACCGACCTCTCCTCGTTGGACGACCAACTTTCTTGGTGCGCTTGGCCTGGGTGGGTTTATTTGAGCCCTGAAAGAGTGACCGGCACGAAGATCGCGACGGGGCCGCCGCACGAATTGCGATCGATTTGAGAACAAAAGCGACCGCTGATCTTCAAAAAGCCACCGGTGACTTTGCAGGCTTGCAGAAAAGCTGCGACACGAAACTGCTGCATCTCAATTCTCGTGCAATCGCCGCATTTCAAGGGCTGTTGTTTCTGCGATTAACGTCTACCAATTTGCGCCAGCGCAAAGAAACGCTGCGTCAAGTCAGATAGCTTCTACTCATCTGCAACGGTAGAAAGACAGGAGACTGACATGATCACGCGACGCGAAGCCCTCTTTGGAGCAGCACTTGGCGCTGCCGCCGTTGCGGCACTGCCCGCATTGTCGGCCACGGTTACAAAGGCAGAGATTAGCGGGCTACCTCGCGAGAAGATCACGCTCGTGGCACCGCCTTTCGTGCATCCGCATGATCAGGTCGCCAAGGGTGGGCCCAAGATTGTCGAGTTCACCATGACGATCGAGGAAAAGCCTGTCGTCATCGACGCCGACGGCACGACGCTCAATGCGATGACCTACAACGGCTCGATCCCCGGCCCGCTGATGGTCGTGCACCAGGACGACTATGTCGAACTGACGCTGATCAACCCCGATACCAACTCGCTCGCCCACAACATCGACTTCCACGCCGCGACGGGCGCTCTGGGCGGCGGCGGTCTCACGTTGATCAATCCCGGCGAACAGGTGACCTTGCGCTTCAAGGCGACGCGAACGGGAACGTTCGTCTATCACTGCGCACCTGGTGGCGCGATGATCCCTTGGCATGTCGTCTCCGGCATGAGCGGCGCAATCATGGTGCTGCCGCGCGATGGGCTCAGAAACGACAAGGGCGAACCGGTAAAGTACGACAAGATCTTCTACATCGGCGAGAACGACTTCTATATTCCGCGCGACGATAAGGGCAACTTCAAGAACTACGAATCGGTCGGCGACGGCTACGATGACATCGTCAAGGTCATGCGCGGGCTGATCCCGACGCATGTCGTGTTCAACGGCAAGGTCGGTTCCCTGACCGGCGACAACGCCATGAAAGCGAAAGTCGGCGAGACCGTGTTGATCGTCCATTCACAGGCCAACCGCGATACGCGGCCGCATCTCATCGGCGGTCATGGCGACTATGTCTGGGAACAGGGCAAATTCTCCAACCCGCCGGCCAAGGACCTGGAAACCTGGTTCATCCGCGGCGGCTCTGCGGGCTCGGCGCTCTATACGTTCCTGCAGCCAGGTGTCTACGCCTACGTCAATCACAATCTGATTGAGGCTGTGGAACTCGGAGCGACCGCTCACTTCATGGTCGAAGGCGAGTGGGATGACGACCTGATGACGCAGGTCGAGGCGCCCAAACCCATAGCCACCAACTGACGGCACTCCAATTTGCCCGGCCAGCGTCGCTTGCCGGGCATGGACAAAAGCCATGTCTCTTTTCATCCTGAAGGTTCTGCCAGTAGCCTTGGCCGCCGCTGCTGTTCCGGTGGGGTTCTCGCTACAAGCGGTCTTCGGGGATCGGCAACCCCACCCCATCGCCATCACGGTTGTCTTGCTTTCCGGTTCGATCATCTATCCGACTCCGGGCGAGTTCCTGAAAGAGGGACGCCCGCAAGGCAATCCCCGCCTCGAGCGGCAACTCGACAGACCTCTCGAAATCATGGCCTACCAGGTTGGCGCGGCCGACTATGCGGACTGCGTGTCGGCTGGCGCCTGTCAGCCGGCACAGGAGACGCGCGCGATCCCAAGCAATGCTCCCGCCACCGGGGTAAGCTATCTCGATGCGAATGCCTACGCCCGGTGGTATTCGCAAGTGACCGGCGACCAATGGCGGCTGCCATCCGACGAAGAGTGGGCCTTTGCCGCTGCGGAGCGGTTCGCAGGCGAATTCGAGGGTGTCGAAAACGACGCCAGCAACCCCGCCAGACGTTGGCTCACCAGCTACAAGGCCGAGGTGGACCTCAATCGCAAACCGGACCCGCTGCCGAGACGCCGTGGTTCTTTCGGTTTCAATTCCCTGGGCCTCGCCGACGTTTCCGGCAATGTCTGGGAGTGGACTTCGACCTGCTATGTCCGCACCACGTTGGCCGCGAATGGAAGCGGTGTTGCGAGCTCGGTCGACAATTGCGGCGTCCACGTCCTTGAAGGGCTTCACCGAGCCTACATGTCGAACTTCGTCAGCGACGGAAAAAGCGGAGGCTGTGCCGTTGGCACGCCTCCCGACAATCTGGGCTTCAGGCTGGTCCGGGACCATCCGGGATGGGCAAGCCGGATCCTTGGCCGGCTTGGCATCATCTGAAAACCAGGAGTGACGGGCCACGTCTTCTCGACCGTCGCGAGCCCACCGCCCTTCCCTCGCCTCACCGTGCCTTGGGTGTCGTCAACGCGGCTCCGTGGATCAGGAGGAAGCCGGCGAATGCCGCCATCCATGCGGCGCCGGCCATATCGATCACCGCGCCTGAGGGCACGAAGGCGGCCAGGATTCTCAATGTTCCCGCGAGCAGGACGGCCACGAAGATAAAAGAGGTGCCTCTGCCAGCCTTGAGTTCTCGCCCGGTGTGCCCGAGCGTTGCGCGGGTCATCACGGCAAGCGTCATTGCACCGACCGCACCCGTTCCGAGCGCATGGAGCCCTGCAGCGGCTGGCACGGCGGCAGGAAAGAAGATCGACGCCGAAACGAAGGCAAGACCTAGAGGCACAAAGGCATATGCAAGATGGAGGATGAGCACCAGCGGATCCCGCAGTGTGCGCTCGCCAGCCCAGCGCGACAGACGCCACGCCTGGCAGATAGCGGCGACGGCCATAAGCATGCCTGAGATGCTGTTGTCGGGGACGAACGTCCATGCTCCCAGCGCGATGGCTGAGATGGCTATCGATGCGGTGTCAAAACGGTCGGACGGCGCAGGGAGCCTGCCAGGATTTTCGCGGGCGAGCCAGTTGCGCGTGAAGCTCGGAATGATACGCCCACCGATCAGCGAGATGAGCACGATCGCCGCAGCCATACCGAGCCTGCGGCTGATGTCGGATGTGCCTTGAAGGTGCGCCTCGATATGGAACGCGCCGTTGGCGCACGCCAGGACGGCAAGCGGCAGCAGCACCTTGAGATTGCGCCAGTTGCG
>NZ_RZOM01000697.1:0-3321 GCF_003999175.1 Mesorhizobium sp. M7A.F.Ca.ET.027.03.2.1
GCCGTGCTGCGCTACGGCGCGCCGGCCGATCTCGGCTTGGTCGCCGCGATCTTCCCGATCATCGGGCTTGGCATCGTGGTGGCCGGCCGCCGGGCGGCTCGGCCTGTAGAGATGCCTGCCGAGTAATCTCTTTGAAAGCCGTCGGCCGGCTCAGCTGGCCGGCGGCAGATCGAAATCGAGCGCGGCGATGTCATCCAGCGCCGCGCGCAGCTTTTCAGCCTTGTCCCTGCCGACGACATCCTCGAAACGCTGCTGGGCGATCTGCCACAGTTTCATCGCCGCCTCGAGCTTGGCCAGCCCCTGCGGCGTCAGCCGCACACGCTTGACGCGGCGGTCGTCCGGGTCGGCGAAGGTCTCGACATAGCCGTCGCGGATCAGTGGTTTCAGCGTATGGCCGAGCGCCGACAGGTCCATGATCAGCGACGCGGCGATGGCCCCCATCGCCGGCTCGTCGCCGATATGGATTTGGTAGAGCAGTCCCTGCTGTGTCGCCTTGAGGCCTGACGGCTCCACCACATCATCATAAAACTTGCCGAGTTTGCGCGCCGCGCGGCGCAGCGCGGCGTTGTTGCAGAGCGTGAGGCCGGGCAAGCTGTCCTTTGACATGATGGTCCTTGGCGCCGGCGAATGAGGCCCGGCTGCACCCCTCAAATAATCCCGGTCCGGATCATTGACAAGATAGTGGCATATGCCTACTTCGCAATTAGTGGTATATGCCACTAAATCATCAAGCGGCTTCCGGCAGTGCGGCAGATGCCACGGCGCCGGATCAGTCGAAACGAACCAGATCAGTCGAAGAAGGAACAGGACAATGAGTGGACAGGGCAACAAGGGCACGGCGGTCGTCACCGGTGCTTCGTCGGGCATCGGCGCGGTCTATGCCGACCGGCTGGCGGGGCAGGGCTACGATCTGGTGCTGGTGGCGCGGCGCGCCGACCGGCTGGAGGAGCTGGCCGGGAAGCTGCGCCAGACCTACAGCCGCAAGGTCAGCGTGATCAGCGCCGACCTTTCCAATGACAACGACGTCCGCCGCGTCGAACAGGCGATCGCCAGCGACGACAGCGTGACGCTGCTGGTCAATAATGCCGGCCTTGGCGGCCAGTCCGTGGTGGCAACCGCCGATGCGGACGCTGCCGAACGCATGATCAAGGTCAATGTCATCGCCCTGACGCGGCTGACCCGTGCCGTGCTGCCGGGGTTTTTGGCGCGCAACCGAGGTGCGGTCGTCAACATCGCCTCGGTGCTCGCCTATGAGACCTCGTTCGGCGGCATCTACAGCGGTACCAAGGCCTATGTCGTCAACTTCACCGAGGCTCTGCACCGCGAGGTCGAGGGTACGGAGGTGAAGGTGCAGGTGGTGCTGCCGGGCGCGACACGGACGGATTTCTGGGAGCTTGCCGGCAGCGATATCGACCAGCTTCCGAAGGAAATCATCATGAGCGCCGACGATATGGTGGATGCGGCCCTTGTCGGCCTTGCCAGGGGTGAAGCCGTCACCGTGCCGGCGCTCGCCGAGCCGGCCAAACTGGACATTTTCCTCGGTGCCCGGCAGGCCTTCTACGGCAGCCTGCACGCCGACAAGCCGGCGGCCCGCTACGCGGCTTGAGGTTGAGCGCAGAGGCTGGTTTGCTTCGCAAACCAGTACCCCCACCCCGCTGCTTCGCAGCGACCCTCCCCACAAGGGGGAGGGTTAGGGGCGCGCCAACCCCCTTTTGAGGCTTGCAAAAGGCACGCTCCCCACCTCCCCCTTGTGGGGAGGTCGGACCGAAGGTCCGGGTGGGGGTCTGCGCTGACCTTGCAGGACTTGGCTCCTTCTTCGCAATTCCATGGCCGTCTAAGCCGTCCGCCACATCGGAATGATCGAGGCGGCCAGCACCAGTGCCAGCACGATGTTGAGCGCGCGCCATTGCCATTCGGTCTTGAGCAGCCGCGCCAGCACCATTCCGGCCACGCACCACAGTGAAAGCGAGGCGGCGGCCGCGAGGCCGAAGGTGGCGCCGAGCAGCAGCGCGAGCTGCACCGGTCCGCTGGCCAATGCCGCGAACGAGGCCGCGGCACCTAGACCCATCGCCCAGCCTTTCGGGTTCATCCATTGAATGCCGGCGCCGCCGAGAAAGCTGTTCGGCCTGGCCATGCTCACATCCATATTGGGCGGTCCGCTGCGGCCGATCTTGATCGCCAGCCAGACGAGATAGAGCGAGCCGACGACCTTCATGGCCAGTTGCAGCGAAGGCACGGCAAGCAGCAGACCGGCAAGCCCGGCGGCAGCGGCACCCGTGACGGTGGCGAGGCCGGCGGCGCTGCCGACCAGCAGGGGCACGGAACGGCGAAAGCCGAACTGCGCGCCGGACGCCGTAGACAGGGTCGTGGCGATGCCGGGCGTGGTGGTGGCGACGATGGCAAAAAGGATGAGCGGGAGAATGGGCTCGAGCATGCGGCGTCCTCTGTCAGAGGGCTGCGATCGTAGCTGCGTGCGAACTTCAGTAAATGCAATGTTTGCCATGGTCAGCATTAGGATAGATAATGCCACCCATGATCCGAAATCTCGACATGGCGCTGATCCGCACCTTCATCACCGTCGCCGACAAGGCCAGCATGACGGCGGCGGCCAATGCGCTGCACCTGACGCAAGGTGCTGTCAGCCAGCAGGTCAAGCGGCTGGAGGAGGCGCTCGGCTCCAGCCTGTTTACGCGCGACCGGCGCGGCTTGCGGCTGACGCGCGCCGGTGAACAGCTGTTCGGCAGGGGCAAGCGGTTGCTGGCCTTGAATGACGAGATCTGGGCCGAGATGGCTGGGACATCGGTGGCCGGCCAGGTGCGGCTGGGCGTGCCCTACGACCTTGTCGGCACCTTGCTGGCGCCGGTGCTGAAGACCTATGCCGAGACCTATCCGCAGATCGAGATATCGCTGGTCTGCGCCTCGTCGCCGGAACTGACGGCTGCCCTTGCGGCCGGGACCATCGACCTTGCGGTGATCGAGGAACGCGTCGGCCCGTCGGCCGGTGAGTGCCTTGCCATCGATCGGCTGGTCTGGGTCGGTGCCAAGGGCGGCATTGCCCGCGCCAAGCGGCCGCTGCCGGTCTCGATCGTCGCCGATACCTGCGCCTTCCGTCCGGCGGTGCTGGCGGCGCTCGGTGAGCATGGGCTGGAGTGGCGCACCGTGTTCGAAAACGGCAACATCGACGCGACGACCGCGACGGTGCGGTCGGACCTTGCCGTCACCACCTGGCTGGCCTCCACCGTGCCGGCCGATCTGGACATACTGCCATCGGAGTCCGGCCTGCCGCCGCTGCCGAATTTTGCCATCAACCTGCATCTGCCG
>NZ_RZOM01000698.1:0-3317 GCF_003999175.1 Mesorhizobium sp. M7A.F.Ca.ET.027.03.2.1
GGTAGGGGGTGCCGCTCGGATCCTGGACGACAAAGAAGCCATCGCCGCTGACGGCAAGGTCGGAAACCGAGGTCGTGTACTGAAGCACACCCGGATCGCTGACCGCCTGGCGGATCGTCGTGGTGACGCCGCCAGAATTGTAGGCACCGCCGGTCGACGGCATGACCAGCGTCGAGAATTCGGCGGAGGAGCGCTTGTAGCCGGTGGTGTCGGAATTGGCGATGTTGTCGGCGACCGTCGATAGGCGGTTTGCCTGGGCGTTCATGCCGGAAACGCCGGTCCGCATCATTCCGTAGAGGCTCATCGAAACGTCTCCGCTGTGTCCATGCTGCTGGCTACGAGGCTACGCATGTTTTCTTGCGCGAGGCTGGCGCGGCGCTGCATCAGAAGACGAGCCGGTAGCCGAGGAAACGCTTGGAATCGATCGGGTCGGTGCCCAGCTTCTCGCGCAGCTTCTTGCGCAGTTTGCTGATGTGGCTTTCCACCACGTTCTCCTCGACCTCTTCGTCGAAGATGCCGTAGATGGCGTTGAAAACCTGGGTCTTGGTGACACGGCGCCCGCGATTGCTCGCCAGATATTCGAGGATGCGGCGTTCACGGCGCGGCAGGGGGAGGGGCTGACCGTCGATCTCGGGGTCGCGGCCATCCATGAAGATGCGCATGGCGCCGATCTCGGTGTAGGCGACGTCTTCCTGGGCGCGGCGGCGGATGGCGGTGATGCGGGCCAGGATCTCGCGGATATGGACGGGCTTGCGAATGACGTCGTCGACGCCGCTCTCGAACAACCGGAGCGTGTTCTCCAGCGAATGCTGTTCGCTGAGCGCAATCACCGGGGCGCCGGTGCGGTCGCGGATCTGGCGCGGAGAGATGGAGCCTTCACGGCAGTCGCCGATGAGGAAGGCCCGGACCGAGCGCAGATCGGTGTCCGCGGCAGAGTTCACCCACTCACCGAATTCGCCGGACGCAAAGCCTGCACAGGCGATGCCCTCACGATCGAAAAGTGAATTGTATCCCTCTGTTACGAGCTCGCGCTCGTCAACGATCACAATCATCGGCCCCGCCTTCCGAATCAAATCATTTGCCCCGTGAAGAGAGGCGTATCCGCTGGCGAGAATCCTGAACAACCGTCATTTCTTGTAGCTAGTTTCTTGGGAGTCTGGAATCGTTTCGGTTGCATTAGCGGGCGGCCAGATGTGCTTTCGGCGGCAAGTTCTGACCAAGTCAAACCGACAATTCGGGTTGTACGGTTGGTCTATTAGTAACGGGAAATGCGCTTACGGGTTGCAGAAGCCGCGGGCGTTCGCGGTCCATTTTCCAAAGCCGGTGGCGACCATGTTGGCAATGACGCGGCAGACATAGATCTTCTGCGCCGGGTCGTTGTCGGGACCGGCATGATAGCGGGCCACGGCCATAGACCAGGTCTCGTGACGGGCATGAAGGCTGGCCAGGAAGCGCGCCGCATAGTCGACGTTCTGGCGTGGGTCGAGCATGTCCTCGACGCTGCGAAAATGCGATGCGTGGTAGTGGTGATTGATCTGCATGCAGCCCAGATCGATCAGGGTCTTGCCCTCGCGCCGGGCATTGGCGAAGGCGGCAAGGGCCTCGGTTCGGCTCCTCGGAAAGACTGCTTTTCCTTCTATATTCAAGGCATTGGGTTGAAGGCTGCCCTTGTTTCCAGTCTCCGTCAGGCCAACGGCATAGAGGATGCCGGCGGGCACGCCATAACGATCGGCGGCGCGCAGGATCTCCGGCTCGCAGGGATTGGCCGCGGCTGCGGCGGCGTTTGCCGCGCTAGATAAAGATATCGCCGCCAGCGCGCTCGCGAGCAGGCGAAGTGCCGCGGCCGTAGTCCTGCGCGTCATCGTTGCGTTTCCCTGAGGATTGCTGGCCCGGTTGCTGGCCGCCGGCTCCACCATTGCCGCTGCCCGAATTCCCCGGTTGAAAGGATGCTGGATCGCGGCCTGTCGCCGCCGCCATAGGAGCGGTTGCATCCGCCCGGGTTGTAGCGGGAACTGCTACCGAAGGTTGCAGTATCGTGACCTTGTCAACCTCGAAGCCGAGCCCCCGCAGCGACTTGACGATGGCCTCGCTGTCGGCCGACAGCCGACGATAAGCGTCGTGCGTTTCAGGCTTCAGCTCAATCGAAAGTTGTTCCCCGGAGAGGCGAAGATTGGCCGTCACCATGCCGAGTTCGGCGGGGTGGAGTTCGATCTTCAACACATGTGTCGGAACGGCAACAGAGCTGGCCAGATGGGCGGACGTGGGTGAGGCTGAAAGCGCCTTTTGCGGCCCGGCGTCGGCGGCTATGGCGTTGATCACATTGAGGGCTGCCTGGCTGATGGGACTCTGCGGCGGTGCGGGGAAGCTCCGTTCCGAGACGACGTCGATGCGCGCAGTGGACAGCGACTGTTTTCCCGCTTCTGGACGCATCGAGGACTGGACATCCTCGATGCTCTTCATCGCATTCGCGGCGTGCTTCGACCGCACGCCGGGCACATCGGCGGCCGGTGCGTCCGGCAGCTTCTGGGCCGCCGCCGCGGCGTCGCGTTTTGGCGCGCTGGAGGCAGCGCTCAGTGACTGACCGTCAAGCGCCGTCAAAGGTCCGTCGACGATCGACGCCTGCTCCGGCTTCGGCATGGTTTCGAGTGCTTCGCGTCCGCCCGCGGATTTTGGCCGGTAGGTCTTTGGCAGTGAAGCCTGCCCATCGAGCGCCGGGTCCGACGGATTCTCGCCGGTCATCGTATTGCCCCCGGCTGCCTTGGCCGTTGTCGAGAAATGCCGCAGGTCATGAAACGCGATCAGCAGCGGCAGGTCGTCCTGAAGCGGCTCGGCGTCCGGCGCCGTCTCTTCAGCGTGGGCCTTCGCGTTTGCTTCCAAATCGTCCTTGCCGGCTTTCACGTTTGCCACTTTGGCCGAGATGGTCCTTGCGGGCTCGGCCGATGCTGGTTCGGCCTTGGCGTCATGCCCGGCAAGGCCGGCAGCGAGCTTGCTCCAGTGCTGGTCGCGCGATCCCGCCTCTGTCGACGGCTGCCGTTCCGGGCGGGCAGCACCGGCATCGTCGCGCAGCATCTTGCCGAAGCCGGCGTCATCGTTCCTGCCGTTCGCGGCCGGCTGCTCCGACGTCGCGCGCGTGGAGGCAAATCCTGGCAAAGCCGAGCCGAGGCTGGTGGTCATTTGGGGGCGGCTCCAAGCATCTGGTCGATCAGGTCGAGCTGTCGACGTGTTCTGGTCATGGCGGCGTCGGTCGGATCGGCGGGCTCTGGACCGGCTGCGGGTGACGGTACCGACGCTGGCATGACAGTCGCAGGGTCGGGGGA
>NZ_RZOM01000699.1:0-3316 GCF_003999175.1 Mesorhizobium sp. M7A.F.Ca.ET.027.03.2.1
GGAGATAGCAGACTTCGAGGAAGTCGCCATGTTCGGCCAACTGGTCGATCGGATAGCCGCGATGGAGGAGGATGCCGGCGTCGCCGTCGATGAAGGTGATTTCGGACTCGCAGCTTGCCGTCGAGGTGAAGCCGGGATCGTAAGTGAAGGCGCCGGTGGTTGAGTAGAGCGAGGCGATGTCGATGACATCAGGCCCGACCGAACCACTTCGCACCTTGAATTCATGGGTCTTGCCGGCGAATGCAAGCGTTGCCGTGGCCTCCTGGGTCTTGCCGCCCAAATCCATTTTTTTCGCAGCTTCGGTCATTGCAAACTCCTTCTTGTTTCCTCATGCCGGCAAAGGCAAAATTCTGCAGAGCGACACGTCGAAAATCACCGCAATGCGCGTATTCGCCACCGCATTTCAGGAGGTGCGTGCCAGATTGGGCCAAGGCCTAATGTTGCACTGCGAAACCCGCCTTTCAATGCCAATCTTCTTGGGCCAGTTTGCTCCTAATCGATTTGATCTGAGATGCGCGCCAGGCTTTCCTCGCGGCCGAGCACGGCGAGCACATCGAACACGCCCGGCGAGGTGCTTTTGCCGGTCAACGCAGCGCGCAAAGGCTGGGCCACCGCGCCGAGCTTGTGACTGCCGGCCGCTGCCACCTCGCGTATCGCCGTCTCCGCCGAGGCGGCTGTCCAGTCACACGCAAGCCCGTTCAAAGCTTCGTGAGCACTGCGCAGGATCTTGCGGGCATCGTCGGTAAGCAGAAGGGCCGCCTTGTCGTCGATCGGCAGGGGGCGCGTGGCGAACAGGAAGGCCGCGCCATCGACGAGCTCGACCAGCGTCTTGGCGCGGTCCTTCAAGCCCGGAAGCGCTGCCAGCAACTGCGCCTTGGTGCTGTCGTTCAGGCGCGCGGCGATCGCCGGGCCACCTTCGAGATAGGGCAGGGTAGCGATGAAGATGTCGAACAGTTGGGCATCGCTCATGCGGCGCATATGCGCGCCGTTGATCGCCTCCAGCTTGGCGAAGTCGAAGCGCGCCGCGCCCTTGTTGACATCGCCGATATCGAACCAGGAAATCATATCCTTGATCGACATGATCTCGTCGTCGCCATGGCTCCAGCCAAGGCGCGCCAGGTAATTGAGCAGCGCCTCCGGCAGGTAGCCCATGGCGCGATAGGCCTCGACGCCAAGCGCGCCGTGCCGCTTCGACAGCTTGGCGCCATCGGCGCCGTGGATCAGCGGGATATGCGACATGGACGGCACGTTCCAGCCCATGGCGTTGTAGATCACGGTCTGGCGAGCGGCGTTGGTCAGATGATCGTCGCCGCGAATGATATGGGTGACTCCCATATCATGATCATCGACGACGACGGCATGCATGTAAGTGGGATTGCCGTCAGAACGCAGGATGATGAAGTCATCGAGATCCTTGTTGGGAAAGCGCACCTCGCCCTGGACACGGTCATGGACGATGGTCTCGCCTTCGGTCGGCGCCTTGATACGAATGGCGCCCTTGACGCCTGCGGGCGCCTCAGAGGGGTCGCGGTCGCGCCAGCGGCCGTCATAGCGGGGCGGCAGCCCCTTGGCTCTGGCGGCCTCGCGCATGGCCTCCAGTTCGGCCGGCGTGGCATAGCAATAATAGGCCTTGCCCATGCGCACGAGCTCCTCAGCCACCTCGCGGTGGCGCGGCGCACGCTCGAACTGCGACACCGGCTCGCCGTCCCAGCTCAGGCCAAGCCAGGAAAGCCCGTCGAGGATGGCAGCCGTCGCGGCTTCATTGGAGCGTTCGCGGTCGGTGTCCTCGATGCGCAGCAGCATCGTGCCGCCAGTGTGCTTCGCATACAGCCAGTTGAACAGCGCCGTGCGCGCGCCGCCTATGTGCAGATAGCCGGTGGGCGAAGGGGCAAAACGGGTGACGACCTTGTCGGACATGGAACTCTCGGAAACCATCTGAAGCGGGGTGCGGTTGCGCGGGCTTTCGCGCGCCCGGCGTTCATGTAGCATAGGGTGTCGAGGGCGCAAGGGGCAGACCCGATGGCTGGACGAGGCTGGGGCTCGGATCAGGGCGAGGACGCTGCCATCGGCGTCAGCGAACGGTCCCTGTTTGCGCCTCGGCCAGCCCCATTACCGCCGCCATCGCCCCTTGTGCCGGATCCCGGCAAGGCGCCCTTGCAAGCGGATGTCGCCGCCTCTGTTCCTGTTGCCGAAACCGGCAGGATCGTTCGCGTGCGCCGGCAAATCAGCCTGACATCACTGCTTCGCCTGCGCCACAGCGTGAACACGGCGGCGAGCCTGGAACTCGACCGGGGCGTGGCCTTCCTGCTGGTGCCGGTCTGCCTGGCGATCGGAGCGATCGGCTATTTTTCGCTGACGGCTGAACCCGACTTTGCGAGACCTGTCGCGGTTGTCATCTTGACGGGGATCTGTGCGCTGGTCTCGCGCTCATGGCCAAAGACCCATCTGTGTTTCATGGCGGCGCTTTTGTGCGCCCTAGGACTGCTTGCTGCCAAGGTCGAGACGTGGCGTGCGGGCACACAAATGTTGGGCTCGGAAATCTCGACGCAGGTGACCGGCCGCGTCGTCTCGCTCGACCGGATGGAAACTGGCCGTATCCGGCTGACCATCGACGTGACATCGACCGCAAGACCGAAACTGCGCTATGCGCCGGAACGGGTGCGGCTTTCGGCACGCAAGATCCCGGCTGACGTGACCGCAGGCTCCCTCATCACTGGATATGCCAAGCTTTTGCCGCCGACTGGGCCGGTGCGGCCGGACAGCTATGATTTCTCCTTCGACAGCTATTTTGCCGGCATCGGCGGCAGCGGGTTCTTTCTCGGCAACCCCAAGCTTGTCGTCAGCGATGGTGGCGACATGTCGCTGCCGGCCCGAATTTCCTCTAGCGTGGAAAATGCCCGCGAGGCCATCGCCGACCATATCAGGGCGAGCGTCGGCGGCGCCGAAGGCGAGATCGCCGCGGCGCTGATCGTCGGCGTGCGCGCCGGCATTCCCGATGACATCAATGAGGCGATGCGACGTACCGGCATCTACCACATCATCTCGATTTCGGGACTGCACATGGCGCTGGTCGCAGGCACCATCATGGGCTTGCTGCGCGGCGCCTTCGCGTTGTTTCCCGACTTTTCCGCGCGTCGCCCGGTCAAGAAGTATGCCGCCGTCGCCGCACTGTTCTCGATCGCGGCCTATCTCATCATCTCTGGAGTCGTCGTTGCCGCCGAGCGCAGCTTCATCATGCTGGCGGTGATGCTGATTGCCGTGCTGTTCGATCGAGCAGCACTCACCATGCGCAATCTGGCGATCTCGGCGATCGCCG
>NZ_RZOM01000069.1:0-11439 GCF_003999175.1 Mesorhizobium sp. M7A.F.Ca.ET.027.03.2.1
CGACAGGCCTGCACGAACTGGTGCGCATCACCCGCAAGGGCGGCCATGCGATCTTCACCGTGCGCGACCAGGTGTTTGAGAGCGGCGGCTTCCAAGCGGTGTTCGACGAGCTGGAGCAGGCAGGGAAATGGCGGCCGGTCGAGGAAAGCCCGTGGTTCCGCTGCTATGCGATCGCCGAGCCTGACGCGCTGGTGAAGACGTTTGTGTTTGAAGTGTTGTGACCCCACTTCCCTTCTCCCACAAGGGAGGAGGTAAAGGCGCTGAACGCCGCAATTGCCGAAAACCCAAAACATTGGTATGAGCCACGCCATGGAAGAGCTTTTTGGCGATCCGGCCTACAAGGGGTTCGTGCTGCAGGACAGGAAACGCCTGCCGTCGCGTTTTTCCGCGCGCGTGTCCGGGGCGCTGACCAGCCGACTACCCTAGGCGGACCTGTTCGGGTCCCTTTCGCCGGGCCGTAGGTCCGGTACCTGCTCTTTCCCATTCTCATATCGACGGATTTACGCACATGAGCGCACCGCGCACCCTCTACGACAAGATTTTCGACGACCATGTCGTCGATCGCCAGGACGACGGCACCTGCCTGCTCTACATCGACCGCCACCTGGTCCATGAAGTGACCAGTCCGCAGGCCTTCGAAGGCCTGCGCATGACCGGCCGTAAAGTCCGGCATCCGGAAAAGACGCTGGCCGTGGTCGATCACAATGTCTCGACCTCGCCCGAACGCAAGTTCGGCATCAAGAACGAGGAAAGCCGCATCCAGGTCGAGGCGCTGGCCAAGAACGCCAGGGATTTCGGAGTCGAATATTATTCCGAGAACGATATCCGCCAGGGTATCGTCCACATCATCGGACCCGAGCAGGGCTTTACTCTGCCCGGCATGACCATCGTCTGCGGCGACAGCCACACCTCGACGCATGGCGCTTTCGGCGCGCTGGCGCATGGCATCGGCACGTCCGAGGTCGAGCATGTGCTGGCGACGCAGACGCTGATCCAGCGCAAGGCCAAGAACATGCTGGTGCGTGTCGACGGCCAGTTGCCGGAGGGCGTCACCGCCAAGGACATCATCCTGGCCATCATCGGCGAGATCGGCACCGCCGGCGGCACCGGCTATGTCATCGAATATGCCGGCGAAGCGATCCGTGCGCTGTCGATGGAAGGCCGCATGACGATCTGCAACATGTCGATCGAAGGCGGCGCGCGCGCCGGCCTGATCGCCGCCGACGAGACGACCTTCGCCTATGTCAAGGACAAGCCGCGCGCGCCGAAGGGCGCGTCCTGGGATGCGGCACTCGAATACTGGAAGACGCTGCAGTCCGACGAAGGCGCGCATTTCGACAAGGTGATCGTGCTCGACGCGGCCAAGCTGCCGCCGATCGTCTCCTGGGGCTCCTCGCCCGAGGATGTCGTGTCGGTGCAGGGCATCGTGCCGAACCCGGACGACATCGCCGATGAAAACAAGCGCACCTCCAAGCAGCGCGCGCTCGACTATATGGGTCTGACGCCGGGCACCAAGATCACCGACATCACGCTCGACCGCGTCTTCATCGGTTCGTGCACCAACGGCCGCATCGAGGATCTGCGCGCCGTCGCCAAGGTGGTCGAAGGCAAGACGGTCAGCCCGCATGTCGATGCGATGATCGTGCCCGGCTCCGGCCTGGTCAAGGAACAGGCGGAAGCCGAAGGCCTCGACAAGATCTTTGTCGCCGCCGGTTTCGACTGGCGCGAGCCGGGCTGTTCGATGTGCCTGGCCATGAACGACGACCGGCTGAAGCCGCATGAACGCTGCGCCTCGACCTCGAACCGCAATTTCGAGGGCCGGCAAGGCTTCAAGGGCCGCACCCATCTCGTGTCGCCGGCGATGGCGGCCGCGGCGGCGATCGCCGGCCACTTCGTCGACATCCGCGAGTGGAAGTAACCCGGATTTGAACAGAACCCGAGCCGCGCCCGGCAGCCCATGAGCGGATCGCATCGTGGTCGGTCAGTGTGATTGTGTCGGCCATGGGTCGCTCCAGATTGTGAACGGAGGAACGCTGACTGGGGACTGCGGTTCCCTGACATTATTTTGAGACGGCGGTCCTGCTTACCGCTTTCGCTTAACCGCTTGTTTGGGCTTGCCCTCTAAGCTCTTCCCTGACGTAAGCCAGGGGAAGTCACAGTCGGTTGGACACGGGTCTGCTCATTGCGCTGCTCAACCCGACGATCGCGCTGGCGCTCGGCGCGGCGTTCCTTGTGCTATGGTCCTATCAGCGCCACCGCCCCTATCTGGCCGTTTTGGCGATCAGCTACAGTCTCTCGGCGGCTGGCTTCCTGCTGCAGTATTTCACCTTGCCCATCGGGATGCCGCTGACCAAGCTTACGTCGAACATCTGCTTCACCATCGCCGCGTGCTGCCTGGCCAGCGCTGTCATCCACCGCTATGGCCGCAAGGTGCCCTATGTGGGGATCGCCGTGCTGGCCGGCGGCGGCCTGGCGTCGTTGTGCTGGTTCCTGTTCGTCGCGCCGGATCTCACCCGGCGCATCCTGGCGATGAATTTCGCATTCGGCGGCATCAGCCTTCTGGTTGCTGCCGAACTGCGCCCGGTGCGCAACAACGGCCCGACCGAAAAAATCCTGTTCGTGCTGTCGCTGCTGTCGGGCGTCAATTTCTTCGTGCGCACCCTTGCCGTCGTCATCGCGCATGGGCCCTTCGCCAGCTATGACGGGTTCTATGGCTCATCCTACTGGACGACGGCGCTGCTGTCGCACGCGCTGCTCTCGCTGCTCATTGCGTTGTGCCTGTTTTCCGCCGCGGCACTCGACGTGTTGAAGGCATTGAAGACCGAGACCTATACCGACCCCCTGTCGGGCCTGCTCAACCGGCGTGGCTTCGAGGAACGCGGCATGCGGCTCTTGCAGCACTGCGCCTCGGCCCAGTTCCCGGTCGCGCTGGTGCTGGCTGACCTCGATCACTTCAAGGCGCTCAACGATGTGCATGGACATGGCGCGGGCGATCGGGTGATCGCCGACTTCGCCGCCAAGCTTCGGTCGGCGGCCGGCGCGCGCGGTGTTGCCGGGCGTATCGGCGGCGAGGAATTCGCGGTGCTGCTGCCACTCAGCGATCTTGCCGCGGCCCGGCTGTTCGCCGAGGCGGTGCGCACCGTCTATTCGGCCGGTCATGTCGACGGACTTCCCCAGGGAACGAGGGTGACGGCAAGCTTCGGCGTGGCGGCCCGCAGCGGTGGCGAGGCGCTGGAGCCGCTGATGCGCCGTGCTGACGATGCGCTCTACAAAGCCAAGAAGAACGGCCGCGACAGTGTACGCCTGTCCTATGAGCGGCCGGAAACGGCGTTCCTGCCGGAGCCGCTCAAGACCGGCTGAATCTGCCCGGACAGGACGGCGTTAACGTCTTCTTCGCCCGTCGATGATTAGCTGTCGGCGCGGGTGCGGGAGAACATGAGCGGCGCCAACTTCATCCTGTTGATCAATCTGTCGGTTGCCGGCCTGCTGGCGGCATCCTTCATGGCGGTCGCCTTCCACGATGTCGGCCGCCCGCCGGCGCGCTGGCTGGCGTTTGGCTATCTGCTGGGCATGGCCTATTCGGCCATCGAATTCTCCATTCCCGCTTTCTCCGACGCGCGGCTCCCGGTCGTGGCCGCCTTCGCGGTTTTCCTTGCCGCCACCATTGCGTTCAATGGCGGGCTTGCCCGCAAATACGGCGTGGCACTGCCCTGGAAGCCGATGCTGTTGTTCCTGTTGACCACCACCATAGCTGTGTATTTCGTGCAGGATCTGCCCCGCCAGTCGCTGATCCGCATCATGGCTTACCAGCTTCCCTATGCGGTCATGCAGTTTGTCGGGCTGGCCATTGTCTGGTCATCGAGGCAAAAGCTTGCCCGTCTCGATCGCATGTTGATGGCCGTGCTGGCGGCGAGCGGTCTGCAGTTTGCCTCCAAACCGTTCATCGCGCATGCGCTTGGTGGCTGGGGCGCCAATCCGCAGGCCTACCTGCAAAGCAACTACGCGCTGGTGTCGCAATCGCTCGGCACTGTCTTTGCGCTGGCGCTGGCGCTGCTGATGCTGGCCATCCTGGTTCGCGACGTGCTTGCCGAAGTGACGTCGAAGTCGGAGACGGACACGCTTTCGCGCCTGCTCAACCGCGGCGGATTCACCCGGCATGCCGAGCTGGCGGTGCTTGGCGCGATGCGGCAAGGCGTGCCGGTCGCGCTGGTCATCGCCGATCTCGATCATTTCAAGAGCGTCAACGACAGTTTCGGCCATGCGTCAGGCGACCGGGTGATCGAGACTTTTGCAGGCTTCCTGCGCGAAGCTGCAGCCGCGCATCACGTTGCGGGCCGCATTGGCGGCGAGGAGTTCGCCATCATCCTGCCGGGAACCAACCTTGCCGCGGCGCGGCTGTTCGCCGAGGGGACGCGCAGCGCCTTTGGCGGGCTGCCCATCGACGGGCTGCCGGCTGACAACCGCTGCACCGCGAGCTTCGGCGTCGCCGAACTTCATCCGAGCGAAGACTTTGCCGATCTGATGCGGCGCGCCGACCAGGCGCTCTATCAGGCGAAGAATGCCGGGCGCGATTGTGTGCGCGTCTCCGCCGGGCCGGCCGGCAACTGGTCGTCAGCCGGAATGGAAGCCAGAGCAATTTCAGGAAAAGTGTGAAACGGTTTTCCCGGGAAAGCGCATAGCGTTTTCCCTTGGGAAATTGCGTCCAAACAAAGTGTCTAGCGGCAGGGGCTGAGCTCGGGCATCTCGCCGTCGGAGAGACCGTACATATAGGAGCGGCCCTTCACCAGCACCGGCGGCCGGTAGCAATCGCTGTATCCGCTGATTTCGTCGGCTTCGTTCTCGTAGATCACCTTGGGCTGGCCGGCGCTGGTGTAGTCGGATAGCTGCTTGGCCAGCTTGCCTTCGCCGACGATGATGCGCTTGTAGCCGGCGGCGCTGTCGACAACGAGATTGCCGAAGGAATCCGCGTAGACGCGATCCTGATGCCGGGCGCCTGCGAGCGCGGGCGCTGCAAGGCCAACGATCGAGGCCGCTACGATGAGCACCGCAAGGCGCGATCTGCCTGAATTCGAACGCATGGCGTCCTCCGTGTCCTGAGGGAAAGCCTCCTCGAATCAGAAATTAACGTTTTCTTAACCTTTGTTAAGAGGCCGGCGCGTTTGGCGGCGATGTCTCGGTAAACATGGTTAATATCCGTTAATATCCGACTGGATGGAAAACCCGGTGGTCATCATTCGGCCATGCTTGGCCGCACCATCGCGGCTGGTGTCCGTCTCGGCGTCGGGATGACCTTGATCTTGGCAAAGCATCGCGGCTGGTTTGCCGCGCGGGAGGACAGCATATGGCGCTACGCCGGCCGATTTGGGCGTCCGTTTTCCCGTTGCTCGGGGTCGTCGCTGGCTGTGTGCCACAGGACAGCGCGCCGAAGGCGGCCAATACCGTCGTCGTCTCACCTGCGCCGGCTCAGCAGTCCGTCGCAGCCGCGGCGCCTCCGGCAGCTGCAGCCAAGATCATCACCGACCTTACCGCGCCGCGATCCGGCATAGGCACGGCCACTTACAGATGCGGCAACAACGGTATGATCTCCATCCAAAATCTAGGCACGTCGTTGCGTGTGGTCGGGTCCGACGGCGCGACCGAGGAGTTTGCGGCGTCGCCCGCCAACCAGAGCAGCCGCTACCAGGCGGCCACGCATGACGCAATCGTGATCGACGGACGCGAGGCGCTGGTGATGAAGAAGGGGTCGACGCCGCAGACCTGCAAACGCTAGGGCTAATCTCAACACCGCTGGGCCCTTGGGCCAGACATGTTGCACTGCAGCGATATCGAGCCGGCTTCGGGCCTCCCGGCCTAATCGATTGAAGCCTAAGCCGGCCTTTTAGTCAGACTAAATTACGTTTTCGAAACGGTTTTCTGGCTTTGACGCGGTGCAAAAAGAGCATTAGAAACCGGCTGTCCGAAGTCGCAACCGGAAGCGGCAATGCCGCATTTCCACCTGAGGCTCCAGAGAGACGCCGAACTGGGGGAGCCATGAGCAAATCACCAGCCACCCGCGAATTTGCCAGACGTGAACGGCCGATTTCGCCGCACCTCACCGTGTACCGGCCGCCGATCACCATGACGATGTCGATCATTCACCGCATCACCGGTGGGGCGCTGTATTTCGGCACGCTGCTGGTCGCCCTGTGGCTGATGGCGGCGGCCAGCTCGCAGGCGACTTTCGATTGGGCCAATTGGGCCTTCGGCACCTGGCTCGGCCGGCTCATCCTGTTCGGCTACACCTGGGCGCTGATGCACCATATGCTGGGTGGCGTGCGCCATCTGGTCTGGGACACCGGCGCGGGCCTCGAGAAGCATACCGCCTCGAAGATCGCCTGGGCGACGCTGGCCGGCTCGATCCTGCTCACGCTGCTGATCTGGATCGCCGGCTATATGGCGCGGGGAGCCTGACCATGAGCGGCAAAAACACCGACTTGCGCACGCCGCTGGCGAAGGTCCGCGGCCTCGGCTCCGCCCGCGAGGGCACCGGGCATTTCTGGCGCCAGCGCCTGACCGCGATCGCCAACATCCCGCTGATCCTGTTCTTCGTCGGCTTCCTGATCGCGCTCAACGGCGCCGACTACGCACATGTGCGGGCAGCTCTTGCCAACCCGTTCGTGGCGCTGGTGATGGCCCTGGTGCTTATTTCCGGGCTTACCCATATGCGGCTCGGCATGCAGGTGATCATCGAGGATTACGTGCATGGCGAAGGCATGAAGCTGGCGCTGATCGCGCTCAATACATTTTTCACCATAGCGGTCGGCGTCGCCTCGATCTTCGCCCTGCTCAAGCTGGCATTCGGAGGCTGAGTTGGCCAAGGACGCGAAACAAGCCAACACGGCAGGCTATACCTTTGTCGACCACAAGTTCGACGTGGTGGTCGTCGGCGCCGGCGGCGCCGGCCTGCGCGCCACGCTCGGCATGGCCGAACAGGGCCTGCGCACCGCCTGCATCAGCAAGGTGTTCCCGACCCGCTCGCACACGGTGGCGGCGCAAGGCGGCATTGCCGCCTCGCTGTCCAACATGGGTCCCGATTCCTGGCAGTGGCACATGTACGACACCGTCAAGGGCTCGGACTGGCTGGGCGATGTCGACGCCATGGAATATCTGGTGCGCGAAGCGCCGGCCGCGGTCTACGAGCTCGAACATTATGGCGTGCCGTTTTCGCGCACCGAAGAGGGCAAGATCTACCAGCGGCCGTTCGGCGGCCACATGATGAACTATGGCGAAGGCCCGCCGGTGCAGCGCACCTGTGCCGCCGCCGACCGCACCGGCCATGCCATCCTGCACACGCTTTACGGCCAGTCGCTGAAGAACAACGCGCAGTTCTTCATCGAGTATTTCGCGCTCGACCTGATCATGGAGCCGGACGGCACCTGCACCGGCGTTCTCGCCTGGAATCTGGATGACGGCACCATCCACCGCTTCTCGGCCAAGATGGTGGTGCTGGCGACCGGCGGCTATGGACGCACCTATTTTTCGGCCACCTCGGCGCACACCTGCACCGGCGACGGCGGCGGCATGGCCGCGCGTGCCGGCTTTCCGCTGCAGGACATGGAGTTCGTGCAATTTCACCCGACCGGCATCTATGGCGCCGGCTGCCTGATCACCGAGGGTGCGCGCGGCGAGGGCGGTTATCTCGTCAATTCCGAGGGTGAGCGCTTCATGGAGCGCTATGCGCCGTCAGCCAAGGACCTTGCCTCGCGCGACGTTGTCTCGCGCTGCATGACGCTGGAAATCCGCGAGGGTCGCGGCGTCGGCAAGAACAAGGACCACATCTTCCTGCATCTCGACCATCTCGATCCCGCCGTCCTGCATGAGCGGCTGCCGGGCATTTCGGAATCGGCCAAGATCTTTGCCGGTGTCGATCTGACCAAGGAGCCGATCCCGGTGCTGCCCACGGTCCACTACAATATGGGCGGCGTGCCGACCAATTACTGGGGCGAGGTGCTCAATCCGACGGCGATCAATCCAGACCAGGTGTCGCCCGGATTGATGGCTGTCGGCGAAGCCGGCTGCGCCTCAGTGCATGGTGCCAATCGGCTCGGTTCGAATTCGCTGATCGATCTTGTGGTGTTCGGCCGCGCGGCCGCGATCCGCGCCGGCCAGGTCATCGACCGCAAGTCGGCGATCCCTTCGCCCAACGAAGCCTCGGTCGAAAAGATCATGGACCGCTTCGACCGGCTGCGCCACGCCAATGGCTCGACGCCGACGGCCAGCTTGCGTGAAAAGATGCAGAAGGCGATGCAGGAAGACGCGGCCGTATTCCGCACGCAGGAGTCCCTCGAAAGCGGCTGCAAGCGCGTTTCGCAGATCTGGGGCGAGTTGAAGGACATCAAAGTGTCCGACCGCTCGATGATCTGGAACTCCGATCTGGTCGAGACGCTGGAGCTGGAAAACCTGATGGCCAATGCCATCACCACGGTCTACAGCGCCGAGGCGCGCAAGGAGAGCCGTGGCGCACACGCACGCGAGGACTTTTCGGCGCGCGACGACGCTGTCTGGCGCAAGCACACGCTGGCCAGGCTGAGCGAAGACGGCAAGGTGACGCTCTCCTACCGGCCGGTGCACACCGAGCCGCAGCTGGCTGAAAAGGACGGCGGCATCAGCCTCGCCAAGATCGCGCCCAAGGCCCGGGTGTATTGAGGATCGAACATGGTTGAACTCACGCTCCCCAAGAATTCGCAGATCAAGCCGGGGAAGACCTGGCCAAAGCCGGAGGGCGCCACCAATCTGCGGGAATACCGCATCTACCGCTGGTCGCCGGACGATGACGAGAACCCGCGCATCGACACCTATTTCGTCGACATGGACGATTGCGGGCCGATGGTGCTCGACGCGCTGCTGTGGATCAAGAACAAGATCGACCCGACGCTGACCTTGCGGCGTTCCTGCCGCGAAGGCATTTGCGGCTCCTGCGCCATGAACATCGACGGTTCCAACACGCTCGCCTGCACCAAGGGCTGCGACGACATTTCCGGCGCGGTAAAAGTCTACCCGCTGCCGCATATGCAGGTGGTCAAGGATCTTGTGCCCGACCTCACCAATTTCTATGCCCAGCATGCCTCGATCCAGCCTTGGCTGAAGACGGTGTCGCCGGAGCCGGCCAAGGAGTGGCTGCAGAGCCACGAGGACCGCGAGAAACTCGACGGGCTCTACGAATGCATATTGTGCGCCTGCTGCTCGACCTCGTGCCCGAGCTACTGGTGGAACGGCGACCGCTATCTCGGCCCGGCAACGCTTCTGCAGGCCTATCGCTGGCTGATCGATAGCCGCGACGAGGCCACCGGTGAGCGGCTCGACAACCTCGAAGACCCGTTCCGGCTCTATCGCTGCCACACCATCATGAACTGCGCGCAGACCTGCCCGAAAGGCCTCAACCCGGCCAAGGCGATCGCCGAGATCAAGAAGATGATGGTGGAGAGACGGGTCTAGGCGGAGCGGATTTGCTGCAAACCTCGGATGTAGCGATCCGTAGCGGCCCCCCTCTGTCCTGCCGGACATCTCCCCCACGTGGAGGGAGATTGGCTGTCATCGCGGCTTTAGCCAATCTCAAAGGTTGAAGGATGACGCGCGCTCGGCGAAGCTGGCGAGCTCCCCCACGTGGGGGAGATGTCCCGCAGGACAGAGGGGGGGCGCTGTCCCGCCGGCCTCAGAAAGGATTTTAGTCCAATGAGCGACGATCTTCCCATCCTCTCTCCCAGCGAAGCCCGGATCCTCGGCTGCCTGATCGAGAAGAAAGAGCTGACGCCGGATGTCTATCCGCTGACGCTCAACGCGGCACTGGCCGCCGCCAACCAGAAGACGGCGCGCGAGCCGGTGATGGCACTGGAGCAGACCGAGGTGCACCGGGGGCTGAAGCTGCTTGAACAAAAGGGGCTGGTGCGGCAGATGTTCGGCTCGCGCGTCGAGCGCTACGAGCACCAGATGGCGCAGCGCTTCTCGCTGACCACGCCGCAGACCGCTTTGATCGGCCTGCTGTTGCTGCGCGGGCCGCAGACGGCCCATGAACTGCTGGCGCGGGGCGAGCGCATGGCGCGGTTCCCGTCGATCGAAGATCTGCGCGCCGAACTCGACATGCTGATCGGCCGTCGACCGCCATTCATCCAGGAAATCCCGCGCGGACCAGGCCAGCGCGAGGACCGCTACGTTCATCTCCTCAGCGGCCCGGTGGACGTTGCCGCCCTTTCGGTGCAGCGAAGTGCATCGGCCCTGCCTGCTTCCGACCTGGAGGCGCGGTTGGAGGCATTGGAGCAGGAAGTCGCCGCACTGCGCGCTCGCCTGGACGCGCTGGAAGCATAGGCCGGCGCGCGCCCGGGCGTTCGCGCCGGGTCTTACACGGATGCAGCGCTTTCAGCCGAGCCGGGCATCAAGCGATACGTTTATGGCGCCGAGCGCCTTCGAGACCGGGCATCCGGCCTTGGCCTTCTCGGCCAGCTCGGTGAATTTCGCCGCATCGATGCCGGGCACCTTGCCGACCACTGTGAGGGCGCTGCCGGTGATCCCGGTGCCTGGAACCAGCGTCACCACGGCCTTGGCGTCGAGTTCGGTGGCAGGCGTGCCGTTCTCGGCCAGGAAATGCGAGAACTGCATGGCAAAGCAGCCCGCATGCGCCGCGGCGATCAGTTCTTCCGGGTTGGTGCCGGATTTGCCGCTCTCGTCCTCGAAGCGCGCCTTGAACGAATAAGGCGTGCCCTTCAAGGTTCCGCTCTGGGTGTCGAGCGTGCCCGTGCCCTCTTTCAGATTGCCTTTCCAGACGGCGTTTGCGGTGCGGTCCATGAATTCCTCCTTGGTTGTCGTGGTTGGGGTTCGTTGTCGAGGCCGAGCCGGCGTCCGGTCAACTATAGCGCGCGCGGACGCGAAGGCCACTGCGCTCTTTGAACCACCGCACGGTGCCGGCACCGGTGGCCAGATTTTTCCGAAAATGCCGGTGCAGAAATGTCGACTTTGATCTGCTTCGCCCGTCCTGCGGATGGCCACGGATTTGTGGCCGGATGGAGGTTCACATGGACAATATGTTTTTGGCATCGTGGAAAGGTGCAGGCTGCGGGGCCGGGCGACGAGAAGAAGACTTCTGGCTGCGTCCGCCGGCGTCCGGCTTTGGCCGGCTTCTGGCGGCGGTTGCCATCATCGGCATCGCGGCATGCCTTCTCGATCATGCGGCGGCGGTCAGTGGCAACACCGATGCCCTCGTCGGCGCATCCTATGGTTCACAGCGGCAAGGGGGCTGGAAATGAAATATGTCTGCCTGGTTTATGGTGAGGAAAAGGATCTTCACGCGCTGACCCCGGCAAGGTCGGCCAAGCTCGACGCCGATTCGCTGGCCTACGACCGGGCGCTGGAGGAGAGCGGCCTGCTGATCGTCGCGCAGGCGCTGCAATCGGTGAAAACAGCCAAAAC
>NZ_RZOM01000006.1:0-23249 GCF_003999175.1 Mesorhizobium sp. M7A.F.Ca.ET.027.03.2.1
GTTTCAGGACTCATTGTCCAGGGCTCTTCCAAACCCGCGATCTGCCGCCGTCCTTGTCGGCAAGCACTAGCTGACGATCAATCTCCTCGCGTGGTATCGACATTTCACGGCGGCCAGATATCGCTGCCCAGATATCGCTGCCAGCGTGGACCGGATGTCGCCGCAGCATACCAAGAAGGACGGTGCTCTTTGACAATCTTCCCCTTCACCGAAGCCACCTCGATCCAGTTCCAGCATCCCCTGCCGAAGACTTCGGACGTCGTGATCATCGGCGGCGGGGTCATTGGCGTGAGCACGGCACTGTTCCTGGCGCGACGGAACGTCTCGGTGACGCTGCTGGAAAAGGGCCGCATCGCCGCCGAGCAATCCTCGCGCAATTGGGGCTGGATCCGGCAGCAGGGCCGCGATGCCGACGAACTGCCGATCGTCATCGAAGCGCAGCGCCTCTGGCGGCAACTGGCGCAGGAATGTGGCGAGGACATAGGACTGAAGCAGACGGGCGTTACCTATCTTGCGCGGACAGACAAGGAGATGGCCGGTTTCGCGAAGTTTCTCGAGATTGCCCAGGCTCATGGCGTCGACACGCGTCTCCTCGATCAAGGTGAGTTGGCAAGCCTGATCCCTGCCATGTCGCGACCGTTCAAAGGCGCAATGATCACCCCATCGGACATGCGGGCGGAACCTTGGGTCGCGGTGCCCGCGCTTGCTCGCCTGGCGGCCCGCGAAGGTGTGACGATCATCGAAAATTGCGCGGCACGTATGCTTGACATCTCCGCGGGACGCATCAGTGGCGTCTGGACCGAGAAAGGGCACATCGCGACCTCGAGCGTCGTCGTCGCCAGCGGCGCGTGGACGTCGCTCTTCCTGCGCGCCCACGGCATCTCGATTCCGCAACTCAGCGTCAGGGCGACCGTCGCCGCGACAGCACCGATGGCGGAAATCCACGCCGGTGCCGCCGCGGACGAACGCATCGCTTTCCGACGCAGGCAGGATGGCGGGTATACGCTCGCATCGGGAGGCAGTAGCCAACTCTACATAGGGCCGGACGCATTTCGCCATGCGGGCAAATATATCAGCGCCCTGATGGCCAATCCCTTCGGCACACGCTACCTGCCGGCGGCCCCGCGAGGATACCCGGACAGCTGGTCGACGCCGCGCAGATGGAACGCGGATGAAGAAAGCCCTTTCGAACGGATGCGCGTCCTCAATCCGGCTCCCGAGACGTCGGCGCTTCGCGCCATCGACCGCGGGTTCAGGGAGCTTTTCCCTCAGTTCACGACTGTGCCGATCAAGGCGAGCTGGGCGGGCATGATCGATGCGATGCCCGATGTCGTGCCCATCGTCGATCGCGCCGCTGCGATCCCGGGTCTCGTCATAGCGACCGGGATGAGTGGTCACGGCTTCGGCATCGGACCCGGCATTGGCCGTGTGCTGTCCGACCTCGTCCAAGGCAACGAGACCGGGCACAATCTCTACAGGTTCCGTCAATCCCGTTTCAGCGACGGCAGTCCGATCCGATTGGGGCCATCGCTGTAAGCGTTCCTGCCGCCCGCCAGGCCATCCGCTCTGGCCTTGAAGTGCCGGACGAGGATCTCAGGTGCCGCATGCCCGGGCGTAGGCCTCGATGCTCCGCCGGACGTGACCGATCGCGATCTCCTCGCCGTCGCAGGCGCGGCCAGCCCATGTGACTGCAGAAGGCAGGTGCTGGAGAAACAGCGTCACCGGTACCCTCCGGCCTTTCAACGTATCGAAAAGACGGTTGCAGGCGGCACGGGCTTGCGGGATCGCCCAATAATATCGGATGCGATCGGAATAGGAGTAGTGGCGCAGCGTCCGCTTGTCGGCATCGCTTCCATGATAGTGGCTTGCCCAATTCTTGGGGGTGCCTTGCATCAGCTCTTCCATTGCGTGGTAAAGTGGCCGCTCGCCATAGCCAGGCACCAGGTCGGAAGCGATCAGGTCGAGCGCGTACAGCGCCTCGCGCAGCTTGAAGGTCAGCTCGGGTCCGACCTTGAGGACGGCGAAGCCGTCCTCGACGAGTTCACGCAACGGCCTCTCACCTTGATAGTCCGTCGAATGGGCTTCGAAAATGAGCGACGGCAATCTGTCGAGGGTTGCCGCCAGGTCGCGGGCCTTTGGCCGATCGTAGAAAATCACATTCTGGTTGCCGAACTCCACGCCCGGCTGCACCACAAGCCCGATGACGCGGGAAAATGCGCTTTCAAGCCCGGCGGTGTGGAATGCCTGGGCATGAATGGCATGTGTCTGGCGAGCGGCCTCCGGACTGGTCGGGGTGATCGCATCCAATGTGTGATCGGCGCCGCCGGGCGGCGGCACTTCCGTGCCGATGATGTAAACCGGGCTTGCCCCGCCGCTCTGCGCTGCCGCCTGCTCCGCGACGCCTGCCAGCCTGGCCGCGCGCCCGGCCACCGTGTGGTCGTCTAGCGCCGCCGGTTCACCCGCGCAGCCCATCGAGGCATCGAGGTGGATCTTGCGGAAGCCGGCGCGGACATAGGCATCGATCATCGTCCCGGCCTGCGCCATCGCCTCCTCGGCGGGCCGGTCTCTCCAGGGATTGGGGCCGAGATGATCCCCGCCAAGCACGATCAGCTTTTGCGGGCACTGCTCGGCTGCCGCGAGCGCTTCCACCATCGCCGCGAAATCGGCCGGCGTCATGCCCGTATAACCACCCAGATGATTGACCTGATTACACGTCGCCTCGATCAGGACGGTGGTGCCGGTTTCCCGCCCGTGGCGCAGTGCGGCTTTCAGCACCAGCGGGTGCGCCGAGCACACCGAGGTCACCCCGATTTTCTTCCCGTCCCTGTGCAGGTCCGGCAAATCGTCGATCGCCACACGCATCAATTTCTTCTCGCCGTTCTTGCCATGAAATCCTCCAGCTCGGCCGGCGTGCCGGCTCCCTCCATGGGACCGAGGCGTGTGACGTTGCGCGCCCCTGCCGCGTTGGCGAATTCGAGCGCCGTCTGCAGCGCCATCCCCAGCCGCCGGCATGCGACATAGGCTCCCCCGAAACAGTCGCCGGCGCCGGTGGGGTCCGTTTCCTCGACGATGAGGCCGGGGCAATCGGCGCGGGCTCCGGTGCTTTGACGGGCTGACGCGCCATGTTCGCCGCGCTTCACGGCGATCTCCTTGACCCCTCGTCTGAACAGCGCCTCGATCGCGCGTTCCTCCCCGTCCGTGCCGGCGGCCAGGAACAATTCATTGCCCGACGGCAGCAGCAGGTCCGCTTCGTCCACCAGACCGGCGAATTTCTCCTCGGTCTGGCCGTGCGCCAGCAATTCCTTGCGCAGGTTCGGATCGAGCGACATCGTGCCGCCGCGTGCCTTGATCAGCGGGATCGCGCGTTCGGTGATCGCCCAGGCTGCGGGACTTGCGAACACCGTTCCCATGACATGGATATGCCCGCAACGCGCGATCAGCGCCTCGACCTGCGGGCTCCATTCCAGTCGGGCGGCGGCGGATTTGGCGATGTTGTAGACGAAATCGCGGCTTCCGTCCGTGCGGTAACGAACAAAGGCGCTGCCCGTCGGATAATCCGGGGAAACAGCGATGGCTGAAGTGTCTACGCCGTCCCGCTTCAGGCGCTCCATGTTGACGACGCCGAAATCGTCGTCGCCGACCACGCCCACCATTGCGGCCGCTCCGCCCATACGTGCGCATTGATCGATGAAGATGGCGGGCGCGCCGCTCGGAAAGGGACCAATGAGGTCGATAGGTTCCCGGAAGCCGGTGCCCGTCTGCCTCGCGACGATCTCTACCAGGATTTCTCCAATCGTCACGGTTGGCCCGAGCGAGTCCGCTGCAAGTGTTTGGGGGAGGTCGTTCATCAAGCGTCCAATCCTGGGTGTGGTGTCGTTCGCGGTTTCACGACGCCGAGGCGCAAGAGGATTCCTACCGGATCGATGTGAATCGATCAGCTGCCATCACGCTACAAACCTGCATGCATGGTCAAGCGCACACTTGGAACGACGCGCAAACCCTCAGCCGGGAAACAGGTCCAGGATCGACGACAGACGGTTGGTACTGAGATCGACGTCGCCGAGCAGGACGCCGCTGGGGAGATAGCCAACCACGAACAGACCAGCGGCCCGTGCGGCCTTGGTACCGGTGCGGCTATCTTCCACGGCCACTACGGACCCTGGAGCTATGGCGAGCTGCCGGCAGGCCTCGCGATAGGGCGTTGGGTCGGGTTTGCCGACCGACACGTCGTCGAGGCTGATTGTGAGACTCATATGGTCGAGCACGCCGAGCGCATCGAGATTGGCATTGACGACTTGCCGGCCGGAATTCGAGACGCAGACCTGCGGGACGCCGCGGTCAGCCAGGGTCCGAATCGTCTCGACCGCCTCGGGGATCGGGACGGCGTTCGCCCGGTTCGCGACGTAGTGGGCATTGATAGCGGCGAGCCACTCCGCCTGGTCGAGCCCGACCGGGAGACGCGGACGCAGCGTTGTCCAGACGTCGCCCATATGGATGCCGCGAAAGGCTTGGTCGGGCAGATCGTCAAGATCGACGTTCCAGTTGCGGCAGCCGGCGAGGAGGGATTGATGATGCAACGGCTCGCTGTCGATCAGCGTTCCGTCGATGTCCCAGGCGACGGCGCGATACATCACGATGACGATCCCGCTCTGGTCGCGCCAGGAGCCGACAGGCGCGCATAAAGATCGCGATAGCGGCGATAGCCGTCGCGGTAGATGTCAGCCTTGCGCGGGTCGGGATCGAGCCGGTCGGCGAAGCTGACGAAACCGGAAACGCCCGACCAGTCGTCGGTCAGGCCGACGCCGATCGCCGCCGTCCAGGCAGCGCCGATGCAAGAGCCGGGGTGCCCGGTCAGGCGCTGGACCGGCTTTTGCAGGACATCCGCGACAATCTGCATCCAGACCTTGCTGCTTGAGCCGCCGTCGGAGGCGAGATAGCGCTCGGTCCGGTGGCCCATGTCGTTGAGCACCTCGATATGATGCGCGATGGCGAAGGCATAGGCCTCGAGCAAAGCGCGCCAGACATGGCCGATATCGTGCGACAGCGTCAGCCCATCGATCACGCCACGAGCCGCTGGATCATGGATCGGCGTCTTCTCACCGAGGAAGTAGGGCAGGATGGTGAGGCCATCGGCACCGGCGGGACGCTCTGCCGCCAGCGCATCGAGCCGCTGGTGTACCGAAATACCCTCGGCCTGTGCCGTGGCCATCTCGCCGCCGGCGAAATTGCGTACGAACCAGTTGAGGCCCGAGCCGCCGGTCGACATGCAGCCATTGGGCATGAACAGGCCCGGCACCAGGTGGTAATCGAGATACATGCGGGGATCTGGCTTGATCTGATCGGTGGCGATCAGGATATCGACCGAGCCGCCGAATTTCAGGAGGACATCGCCTGCTTTGGCAACTCCGGCGCCGAGCGCGGAGGCGATCATGTCGGCCGCACCACCGACGACAGGTGTTCCCGCCATCAGGCCGGTCTCATCCGCGGCCTTCGCCGAGACGGAACCGAGGATCTCATGCGAGGCGATCTTTCGTGGCACGGCCGAGCGCGGTATGTGGGCGAGCGCCACCAGGTCGTCGTCGATCCGGTGCGTCGAAACATCGACGAAGCCGGCCTCCAGCGCCCAGTTCTGCTCGACCGCACGTTCACCGGTGAGGCGCCAGTTGATATAGTCATAGGAGCCGAAAACGGTGGCGATGCGGCTGAACACCTTCGGCTCGTGACGCTCTATCCAGCGCAGCTTTGCGGTGACCAGCTGTTGGTTGATGCCGTTGCCGGCCTTGGCGATGAAAGCCGCCTCATCGCATTCGGTCCGCAGTTCGGCAACTTCGGCGCCACAGCGGCCGTCGCTCTGCTGGATGCTCGGTCGCAGCACCTCGCCCTGGTCGTCCAGAAGAACGACCGCCGGCAGCATGCCGGTGGTGCCGATCGCCACGATCTCTTCGGCCTTGATGCCGCTGGTCCTCAGCAACTCCTGCACGATGTCGCGGAGATTGGTCCACCATTGCGCGGGATCTTCCTCGGCCCAGCCCGCATGCTCGGAATGCAGCGTGACGGGGCGCGAGGCGAGGCCCAGCACCTGATCGGGAAGCCGGATCAGAATGCCGATCGTCGAGGTGGTGCCGATATCGAGACCGAGAACGAACGCCATGTCGAATCCATTGAAATGCCGGGAAGGGCAGGCGGGCGAACCTGTCTGCCTCGTCGTGTCCCGCTGCTCGATACCAGTCGATCATTCCGGACGCCGGCCCGCAACGATCGATATGATCACCGCGAGCCGGCGCGATGGCCGGCATCGCCGTGGAAGCCGTTCTCAGCGCAAAGTGGCGACAACGTCCATGAAGCGTTTGACCCGATCGCCGTCGACGGCGTTCCAGGTATTGCCATCGATCTTGAAATGGGTCCCGATCACGACGCCGCTCGCCAGCGAAAGGACATCGCGGACATTGTCGATGTTCACGCCGGTGTTGGCGAAGACCGGCACGTCCTTGATCGTCTCGCAGACGCTGCGCAGGTGGGACTGGTCGGCCGGCTGGCCAGTGATCGGACCGGAAACGAGGATGGCGTCGGCCATCGACGAGAACACCGCGCTCTTGGCGCGCAATTCAATAGGACGCTGGTCGAGCGAGTGTGCGAACTCTGCATTGATGTTGAAGAGAAGCTTCATGTCGTCGCGGCCAAGATTGTGCCGCAGGCGCGAGGCGGCGGCGCAATCGGGCTCCCACAGGCCCATGTCGGAAGCAAACAGGCCGGTGAAGATCTCGCGCACGAAACGGGCTCCGGTGGCTGCCCCGATCGCGACGCTGGCAGTCGGGTCCCAGAGATAATTGACGCCAAACGGCACCTTCAGCTCGGGTTTCACCGCCTGGACGATCGCGGTCATGGCGGCAATGCCTTCGGGCGGCGCCTTGAAGACATAGGGGCGGTCGTTCTCGTTGCCGAACATGATGGCATCGACGCCGCCGCTCTGCAGCTTGCGGATGTCGGAGAGCACGCCATCGATCAGCTTGTCGAGGCCGCCATCGGCATCATAGAGGGGCGTTCCCGGCAGGGCACCGATATGTGCCATCGAGATGACAGCCTTCTTCTTGTCGCCGAAAAATTCAAATACCATCGAGTCGTCTCCTTGGGGATAAAGTGAAAATGTTGCGCCTCAGTCGCGCGTCAGCGGCGGCGCGATGCGCAGGTCGACCTTGGCCGCGGCGAGCGCCGCGGCGATCTTGGCCGGCGGCTCGGCATCGGTGATGAGGATGTCGACGTCCGACAGTGGCGCTATCCGCACCAGCGACATGCGCAGGAATTTGGCGGAATCGCAGAGCACGATCTTGGTGCCTGAGCGTCTCAGATAGGCGCGCTTCATATCGGTATCATCGAAGGAATAGTCGAAGAGGCCGTCCGCCGTGATGCCGGAGACGCCGATCACGGCGACATCGAACCACAGCGCCTCGAACTGGGCGATGGCCGCGGGCCCGCCGGTCGACATCTCGTCGGCCCGTACACGGCCGCCGGCAACATAGACTTCGGGCACGCCGCCGTTCAGCGCCGCCGCGATCCTGAGGCTGTTGGTGAACACCTTGGCGTGCGGAAGGTCCTTGAGGTGCTCGGCCATCAGATAGGTGGTGGTGCCGACATCCAATGCGATCGTGCGGTATCCCGAAACCAAGGCGGCCGCGGCGGCGGCAATCGCGGCCTTCGGGTCACGGCGCTGGCGCAAGCGCGAATCGAAACTCGGCTCCTCACTGTCCATGGCGACCAGCGGCGGGTTGTCCGCCTCGATCGCACCTCCGTGGATTCGTACAAGCCTGCCCTCGCGCTCCAATTCGACCAGATCACGGCGGATCGTCATGTCGGAAACGGCGAGTTCGGCCGCTGCCGCAGCGACGGTGAGCGACCCCGTGCGGCGCAGGAAAGCCAGGATGCGTGCCTGTCGATCGTGCGCGAGAAGGCGCTGACGATCGGCATCACGCGGTGCGCCATGCGTGGACGATAGGGGAGAGGCGGTGTCGTCGGCCATCGATGTATCCGGTGGGTAAGCCGCTGACGAAGCGGTCTGCAACTTCGACTCTACCGCATGATCAAACATTTTCAAACAAAAATATGTTTGCAGTGTTCGAATTTATTGGTATGCATCTCGATATTAACAGAACGCGTTCCGCCACCAAGCAGAGAGATTACGATCATGCCGGCTGCCTCCGTCATTCCTCCAGTGCTTGCCGAACTCGCGGGCAAGCGTGCCTTTGTGACGGGTGGCGGCGCGGGGATCGGTCGCGCGATCGCGACCGCCCTGACGCGGCAGGGTGTCGCCGTGGCGATCGGCGATCTGGATCCCGACGCGGCGCGCAAGGCGGCCGAGGAGATTGGCGGCGGTGCCGCCGCCGTCACGGTCGATGTTCGCCGTCGCGATTCCGTCGAGGCGGCCTTTGCCACTGTGCTGGAAGCGCTAGGCGGCTGCGATATCCTGATTGCCAATGCCGGCGTGTCCACCATGCAGCACGCGCTCGATCTGACCGACGAGGAGTGGGACTTCAACTTCTCGGTCAATGCGCGCGGGGTATTCCTCGCAAATCAGATCGCTGGACGGCATTTTGTCAAGCAAGGCACGGGCTGCATCGTCAACACCGCCTCGCTTGCCGCGAAGGTCGGTGCGCCGCTCCTGGCGCATTATTCGGCATCCAAGTTCGCCGTGCTCGGCTGGACCCAGGCCTTTGCCCGCGAACTCGCGCCCAAGGGAATCCGCGTCAATGCCGTCTGCCCGGGGTTCGTCAAGACCGGCATGCAATCGCGCGAAGTCGAATGGGAGGCGCATCTGCGGCAGGTCACGCCCGAACGGGTGGTCGCCGACTATATCGCGCAGACGCCGCTCGGCCGGCTCGAGTTGCCGGAGGATGTCGCCGACGTCGTCGTGTTCCTCTGCTCGGATCAAGCCCGCTTCATGACTGGCCAGGGCGTCAACGTGACCGGCGGCGTCTACATGACCTGACGGCTTTTGGCGGCTGTAACCGGATCCTGATGCTGGCACGCGCCATCCAAAAAAGTGAACACATATGATCAGAAGGCAGGCTTTCAATGTTACATTTTGTTCTCTAAGATGACCGTTCGCTCGACTTCGGCCTTCGGCGTTCAGCCGGGTCAGACGGGTTCATGAGGAATGTCTATGGCGTCTATCGAGCTCGATCGCGTTTCCAAGCTCTACGGCAATGGCAATTACGGGGTGCATGAGGTCGATCTCACCATTCCCGATGGCGAATTCGTGATCTTTCTCGGCCCGTCGGGATGCGGCAAGTCGACGACGCTGCGGATGATTGCCGGCCTGGAGAGTATCTCCTCCGGCGATCTTCGCATCGGTGGCAAGAGCGTCGCCAATGTCGCGCCGCGCGACCGCAACGTCGCGGTGGTTTTCCAGAGCTACGCGCTCTATCCGCATATGTCGGTGCGGCAGAACATGGCTTTCGGGCTGAAGATGCGCGGCACCGACGCAGCAGTGATCGATGCCAAGATTGCCGACGCCGCGAACCTGCTCGGTTTGCAGAATCTTCTCGGCCGCAAGCCGGCAGCGCTTTCGGGCGGCCAGCGTCAGCGTGTCGCGCTTGGCCGGGCGATCGTTCGCGAACCGGCGGCCTTCCTGCTTGATGAACCGCTGTCCAACCTCGATGCGCAGCTGCGTGCCGAGATGCGGCTCGAACTCGTCAAGCTGCACCGACGCCTCGGCCGCACCATCGTCCATGTCACGCACGACCAGGTCGAGGCCATGACCATGGGCGATCGCATATGCATCATGCGCTATGGTCGCCTGGTCCAGGCCGGCCGGCCGCTTGAAGTCTATGCCGACCCGGTCAACACCTTCGTCGCGCGCTTCCTGGCGACGCCGCCGATGAACCTCATTCCGGCCACGCTTCAGGCCGCACCTGGCGAAGGGCTCTCCGTCCTGACCGATAGTGGTGCCGTGCTTGCCGTCCCCGCCCGCCACCGCAACGCTTATGGCGAGCGTGTCGGGCGCCGCGTCATTCTGGGCGTGCGGGCCGAGGATTTCCACGAAAGCCCCGACAAGCCGGACTGGCAAAAGATTTCCGTACGGGTCGTGGCCGTCGAAGCTCTCGGCGCCGAGAACGTCCTGATCGGCCAGATTGCCGGTCAGGCCACCGGCACGGACGATGCCCACCCCGCCGGAGGCGGCAAGCCGTTGGAGATCGCCGCCCGCCTGAGCCGTTATTTCACGGCGCCCGTCGGCTCGATCGTCGAACTCTACATCGACCCGCTGCCGATGCACCTGTTTGATCCCGAAACCGAACTGGTGATCGCGCGGCCGAGCCTCATGGGGGCCACTCGATGACCAGCATGGACAGAAACGAGCGGCCGGCCTTTCGTCGCCGCTTCGGCCTGCATTTCGGGCTGATTGTCGTTTGCGCCATCGTGCTGCTGCCGCCGCTCTGGGTGCTGCGGACGAGCTTCGTGCCCGAGCAGCTATCCTACAGCAACGAGCTGATGCCGGCCTTTACGACGGACAATTATTCGGCGCTCCTGTCGAGCCGCTTCGGTCAGTCCTACCTCAACAGCCTGATCGTCGCGCTCGGCTCGGTTCTGCTCGCATTGCCTTTTGCCGCCACCACCGGTTATGCCTTCGCCCGTTTCCGTACGGGCGGTCGGTGGGCGCGTTTTGCCGTTCTGGCGACGCAAATGCTGCCGCCCGTGGCGCTGGTGCTGCCGACCTTCACGCTGTTCCGAAGCCTGGAGCTCAGCAATTCGCTGACCGGGCTGATCATCGTCTATGCCGCGCTCAACCTGCCTTTCCTGACCTGGATCCTGATGGGCTTCTTCGAAGGCATTCCAGTCGATCTGGAGTGGGCGGCCCTGACCGACGGCGCGACCGCCTGGGGCGCCTTCTGGCGCATTGTACTGCCGGTGTCGATGCCCGGTATCGCGGCCGCCGGCGTCCTCGGCTTCATCCTGGCGTGGAATGAGTTTTTGTTTGCCCTGGTTTTGAGCGGGCCGAAGACGGCGACCATACCGGTTGCGCTCGCCGCGTTGCAGACCTCGAACGGCGTCCAGATCGCCAAGGTCTCTGCCGGCGTCGTCCTTGCCATCCTGCCGCTGGTCGTGGCTTCCCGCTTCATCCAGCGTTTCATCGTCCAGGGCTTGACGTTCGGCAGCGTGAAATAGGCCGGCCGCTCCGAGAGCCGACATGGCTCGCTAGCCGGTTATGAAATCGTGACGGGATCACCGCCGCGTCCAGAGGGAAAGAGGAGTAGAGAGTTATGACTTGGAACAAGCAGACCTTGATCAAAATGCTGATGACGGCGGTGAGCGGGGCAGCGGTTGTCAGCGCATCGCTTCCGGCCAGGGCGGCTGAGCCCATCACCTTGCACGCCTTGATGGAGGACGTGCCGGAAACCAAGATCATCGAAGCGCTGTTGCCCGAATTCGAGAAGCAGACCGGCATCAAGGTCGAGTTCGAGAAGATCGGCTATCCCGACATGCACGACAAGCTGGTGTCGCAGCTGACCGCGCCGCAGAGCTACTACAATGTGCTCGAGGTCGACTTCCTGTGGGCCGGCGAATTTCCGGCGGCCGGCTGGCTCGCCGATCTGAAACCTTTCGTCGAGAAATCCAAATACGATCTGAGCCCCTTCATCCCCTCGACGCTTGACCTGCTCGGCCGGACCAAGGATCAGCTGTTCCTGGTGCCCATGTACAACTACTCGATGGGCCTCCTCTACCGCACGGACCTGATCGGCGACGAGAAGCTCAAGGCCGCCTACAAGACGGCAACCGGCAAGGAACTCGCTTTGCCGACGACCCTCGAAGACTATGTGGCGATTTCCAAATTCATGAAGGCCAATGCCGGCGTCGCCGGAGCCGCGATGCAGGGCCAGCGCGGCGACCCCAACAGCATGGAATTCTCCAACTACCTGTTCTCCGCCGGCGGCAGCTATCTTAATGCCGACGGCAAGGCGAGCCTCGACACGGCAGAGGCCAAGAAGGCGCTCGATCTCTATGTCGACAACATCCAGCATGGCGCCCAGCAGGGTGCCATATCGGCGACACTCGATGACACCATGCGCCTGATGTGCAGCGGTTCCGCCTTCAGCATGGTCACCTATTGGTGGATGCTGCCGCAGATGGACGATGCCGTGAAGTGTCCGACGGTCGCCGGCAAGGTCGGCCTGTCGGTGATGCCGGGTGGCCATGGCGAAAGCGGCGGTTGGGGCTGGGGCATTCCCAAGAACACGTCGCCGGAAGAGCAGGAAGCCGCATGGACCTTCATCCAGTGGGTGCAGAGCAAGGATGTTTCGGTGAAGCGCGCGCTCGAGGGCCACGCGCCGGTGCGCAGCGATGTCTATGCCGATGCGGCGGTGCTGGCGAAATATCCCTTCTACAAGACCGCCGAGGATGTGGTGGCGACCGGCAAGTCGTTTCCGATCTTCACCTATTCGGCGCAATACGAGGATCTGCTCGGTACCCAGCTCTCGCTGGCGGCTGGCGGCCAGGCGACATCGGACGCGGCGCTGAAGGCGGCTTCCGACGGCTTGCAGGGGCTCCTCGACAAATAGCGGTCCGGCTCGGCAAGGAGATCCGGCGCGGCGGTGCCAGCCGCGCCGGATCTTGTCAGACCCCGGATCTTGACGAGATCAGCAACCGACCAAGGCTCGGCCACGATGCACAATGCGATCAAAAAAGGATGGGCTGCCCGTGGCCGCGAGTGGCGGACCGGCTGGGCCTTTGCCTTGCCCGGCCTGCTGCTGCTGGCGATCGTGATGGGCTTTCCGCTGGCCTATGCCTGCATCCTCTCAATCTCCTCGATGACCTTGATCAAGCCGCAGCTTCTGCCGCTTGTCGGGTTCAAAAATTTCGCCTCGATGATCGGCGATGAGCTGTTCTGGAACGCGCTCTGGCTCACCGTGCGCTATTCGGCGGTGACGGTGGTCGGCGAATTCGTGATCGGGCTCGGCATCGCCCTGATGCTCAACCGGACGGTCCGGATGAAGCCGGTCTATTTCGCGGTTCTGACCATTCCCATGGCGATGTCGCCGATCAGCGTCGCCCTGATCTGGCGCATGCTGCTCCAGCCCAATCTCGGCATCGCCAATCATCTGATGGAAACGTTTGGCCTGCCGCGCCTCGACTGGCTCGGCACGCCAGGCATGGCGCTCTGGACGATGGCGGCGATCGACATCTGGCAGCAAATGTCCTTCGTCGTGCTGATCCTCGCCGCGGGGCTCGCCGCTTTGCCGCGAGATCCCTATGAGGCGGCTGAAGTGGATGGCGCACGCGGCTGGCAGCAATTCTTCTACATCACCCTGCCGATGCTTCGGCCGGTCGCGGCGATCACCATCATCATCCAGCTGATCAACGAGTTCCGGACCTACGATCTGCCCTATGTCCTGACCAAGGGTGGGCCAGGCAACGCGACCGAAGTCCTGAGCTTCTTTGCCTATCGCCGTGCCTTTCTCGGCCTTTCGCTCAACGAAGGCGCGGCGGCCGCTTTCGTGCTGCTGCTGATCGTCCTTCTGCTCACCGTGATCTTCTTTGCCGTCCTCGAACGCTCGCAATCGGGAGAGGGCCGGAAGTAGGGCCGTTAAGCCTTGAGCAATCTATACGGCCTATCCTGGCTTGCAGATTGTCGAGGGAACATGAAACGCCAGCCGCTTCTGCTTTTCGCCTTTCCGTTTCTCATTCTGGCGGTCCTGGCAGGGGAGCGCATGGCGACCTTGTTGCTGGGCACCTATCCGGCCAGCCCCACCGCATGGTGGATATGGCTTGAACTGCGCCCTTTGTCGGCGATGCTCTGGCAGCAGGTCGATGTCTGGCTGGTAAGCTCCATGGCTCTCGACGCCGCCATCCTTGCCGCGGCATCGATCGTCTGCTGGGTGGCGTGCCACACCAAAAGGTCGGCATTCTCGTTCCTCGCCAACCATGTCGCCCTGATTTTCGCTGGCCTGATGATCGCCGTCGGCAGCCATTCGGAAACGGCGAGCACGATTGCCGAATTCACCTCGCCCAAGGGTCTTCCATATTCGCTAGCAGTCGATTTCACCTTGAAGAACAGCCTGGTGCTGCTTTTCGGCATCGTGGCCTGTGCCTACTGCCACATCGCCTTCCTCACTGAGGCGCGGGAGCGGTCCGTCCGGGCCATCCGCATCCTGGCGCTGCAGCGCGATCTCTAGAGCAATGGCGTCTAGTTGATCCGGCGGTAATAGACCTTGCCGTCGGGCTGCTGGATGCGCTGGTAGTTGGAGCTTGGGGCAGGGGGCGACGCCGATGCGATTCTCCTCCTGGGTGCGGGCGCTTCGATGACGCCGGGTTCGCTCTCGCCGTCGAGCGCTTCGGGTGCTTGCGCCAGCGTGCTGGTGGCGATCTCGGACGCTTCTTCCGCACTCGGCATGGCCTCGCCGCCGGCGACCGGCATACTCTGCCCCAGCCGGGCAATGCCGGCATCGATCTCGTTGAAGCTGCCTTGCAACTGGCTGTCCAGTTTCTCGAACCGGCTCTGAAAACCGTTGTTGACCGTGTCGAGCCGGGCCGCGATCCGCTGCTCGAACGCGCCGAGCTGCTCCAGCCGCGCCTCGACGAAACGCAGGTCGCTCATGCCCCGATAGAGATAGACCGCGGCCGCCATGTTGATGCCGGTGATCAGAAGCGCGCCACCGGCGACGATGACGGCGATCGTCTTTGCCTTGCTGAATTTCTCGGTGGCAACCGGTTCGCGCTGTTCCTGGTTTCCGATATCGATCGCCGGCATGTCCGGTTCGCTGATCATCGTCATTGGACCACCACCTTTGCGCCGACAGCGACGCGTTTGAAAAGATCGATCACATCCGTGTTGGTGAGACGAAAACAGCCCGATGTCCCGTCGAAGCCGACACCCGACGGGTCGTTGGTGCCGTGTATGCGGTAGAGCGTGTCGCGCCCGTCCCGCGACAGGTAGAGCGCCCTTGCGCCGAGCGGATTGTAGGGGCCGGCGGGCACCATTTTCGGCAGCTCCGGCTGGCGGGCCCGCATTTCCTGCGGCGGGCGCCACTCCGGCCATTCGGTCTTCGCCCCGACCTTGACGATGCCGGTCCAGCCGAACCCGTCGCGCCCGACGCTGATCTGGTAGCGCAGCGCCTGGCCCTGGCGGGTCACCAGGTAAAGCGCCTTCTCGTCCTTGCGGATGACGATCGTGCCCGGCTGCTCGGCGGTCGTGAAGGCAACGGCCTTGCGCAGGCTGGGCCCCATCGCCGGCAGCGGCGGCCGCTCCGAAAGCGCCGACCGCGCCTCGGCGAAGTCGTGGACGGACAGCGCCAGCGCCACGCCGAGCACGCAGGCGCCGGCGAGCTTCGGGGCGATCCGATATCTATCGGGCAGCATCATCGAGCCGCTCTTTGAACATGCGCTTCAGATCCTTGTTGAAGCGCGCCCGCCCATCGACTTCGGAAGGCGGGATGGCCCTGTTCAGCGCATCGGTCAGGAGCGCATTGTCGAGCGCGACCGACTTGATGTGCGGCGCCTTGAAGATCTTTTCGAGCTCGCTGCGCGAAAAATGGTTCCCGAACCATTTGCGCTTGTGCTTGTTGGCGACCAGCGTGATGCTGACCGCATTGCCGCGCAGCTCGCGGATTTTCTTGTAGAGCCGCTTGCCTTGCCGCAGCGACGCGACATTGAGTTCGAAGACGATGAAGATCTCGTCGCTCGTCGACAGCACGGAATTGTGCCAGGGCGTTTCCAGATTGGGCAGGTCGATGACGATGTCGTCGAAGCGGTAGGCGACGAGGTCGAGCAGCCGGAAGACGAAATCGCTGCCATGCGGCTCGAAGGGCAGTTGCGGCCGCTCGAACGCGTAGAGGGTGAGGCCGGACGGGCGCGACAGCTTGATGACGTCCATCAGCTCGACATCGAGCCGTTCTGGCTGGCCGATGATGCCGGCAAGGTCGAACTGGTTGAACAAATTGAGATAGGCGCCGCAATTGGCGCTCTGGAAATCCAGGTCGACGAGACAGGTGGACGCCGCGCGCTCAGCCGATTTCGACGCCAGGAATTCGGCCGCCGACAGCGCCAGCGTCGTGGCGCCGGCGCCGCCGCTGGCGCTGATGAAGGTGATGATCCGGCTCTTCGTTCCCTGGTTGCCGGTGTCGTGGAAGGTCACCGCATTGAGCAGCTCCTTGCCGTCGAGCGGCTTGTGCAGCCAGTCCGAGGCGTTCATGCGCACCAAAACGCGCGTCTGCTCCGAGCTCAGCTCGTCGGAAACCGCGATCAGCGGCACGCTGGCCCACAGCGCGCGCGCCTCGACGATGCCGGCCCTGCCGAGCAACTCGCCATTGCCGAGATCGAGGATGACGATGCCCGGGCGCGTATCGGCCGGCGGCCCCTTGAGGAAGTCGCTCGTCTCGGAAACCCTGACGTCATAGATCGCCAGCGCATCGAGCCGCGTCGCCACATCGCGCTTGAAATTCGGATCCGACGAAAACAGCGCCACCTGCTTGCGCTTGGTCGGGGTAACCTTGGTGTTGATGGCGTTCATGGCGTGTACGTGCTTTTCATGTCTTCGCCCGTGACCGTGCTCAGCATGGAGGGCATGGTGATGTTGTTGAAGCCGAGCAAGGCGCCGAGAAAGAAGAACTGGAAGGGATGGTTGGTGACGCTGACTGTGATGGTCGGCACCGGTCCGCTGGGTCGTGTCCAGTAGCCGAGGCCGGAGGCCGCATATTCGATCCGCACCTCTGACTTTTCCAGCATCGGCAGGAAGTCATGCATGCCGGCACGGTTGGTAGTGCCGTCATAAATCGCATCGAACGAGGCCTGGTTTGCGTTCTCGGGCTTGCACAGGCCTCCACCGATACTGCAGCAAGCGACGCCTGCTGCACTTGCTGTGCATACATAATCATAAGTGCCGGCCGGCACCGCTGTACCCACCTTGGTGACATCGCTCTGCGTCAGCGTCTCAGAGGGAAGCCCGATGGCGACAGGGGTAGAAATCTGCGCCAGTCTTGCGCCGGCTTGCACCGCTTTATTCCCGGCATTCCATTGGTAAAAGGCGTAGCCGAAATCGACGAAGCCAAGCAGAAGCGTCAACAGCAGTGGCAGAGCGATGGCCATTTCGACCATTGCCGCTCCGGCCTGGTCAGCCCAAAATTTGGTGCGCCCCCTCACCATCCAATGACTCGTTCCTGATGGGACACGCTGAGGGTCAGGGCCCCAAAGCCAAGATAGGACCAGAATCCAACGCCCGGATAAGAATAGGATGTGCTGACATCTACGACATCGACTTTGGTCGTGCTGCTAAGATAAAGCTGCGTGCCCGTGGCGGCATCAACCGCGTCCAGCGAGACCGCCTTGGTGATGTCAACTGTTGCTGGAAGCCATCCCGTCACCCTGGCGCTGCCGCCAGTGATTGTCCCATAGGCAGCAAGGTTTTGAGCCCGCGCCTTGCAGGTCGCCCAATCGCTGCTGCATCGTGCCATGTAACGACCTGCATCCTTAACGCCGGCTTCGAGAAGCAGACGCGTGTTCAGGATGTTGGAGAATTCGAACACACCGGCCGATAACAGCAATACGAGTGGTGCCGTGATCGCGAGTTCAACCAAAGCGGCGCCATTTTCGTCGCCTCGGAACCGCCGGATGATTTTGCCGAACCTGGTCATGTCGACTTTACCGATACAGCTGGGCTTCGTTGCGGAATGCTTTGTCGACAAGCGTATTGTTGGCAAACCCGCCATCGACATCGACGATCTCCAGGCTGATCGGCTTCTCGCTCGCCGAGGTATCCTCATCGTCCTTGCTGTTGTCGTCCTTTTGGACTGGTGTGTTGACGAACACACTCGCATAGCCGTCGGGCCTGATCTGAACGTGACCGTTGATCTTGTCGGTGTTAGCGATGCAATCGACGATTGCCATATTGAGGAGGCGTCGATCTGGGTCATCGGTCAGGGCCGGAGTGGTGCCCTTGTAGCACAGGGGCGTGCCGACCTCCTTTGTCGGATTCAGTGATTGATCGCCCACCAGATCGTGTTGAATCTCGTACCTGTAGACGTCATAACGGGATGCCGGAACCGTCGTTGCTCCTGTAGGGTTGGTTTTTGCTGGGACGGGGCTCGTGTACGGCTTCTTGTGGTTCGCCTGCCAGTATGCGTCCCAGAAGCTATTGGCGCTGATCTTGTCGGATTTTCCGTTGGCATAGTTGGCGCCGGGAGGGAGAGGCAGCGCTGAATTGTCGGTGACGGGGGAGTATTTGTTGCAAGCGGCGCCCGTGCTTTTCGACCCCTTCCGGACGTTCATCGACGGCCGATAGCTCCAATCATTGTCATACTTATTCAGCGAATTGCTATAGATGGCAAAACGGGTGTTGAGCCCGGCATTGACCTGGCCAAGCGTGACACCGGTTTTGGTAGTGATTGCATTGCGGTTGTAGCACGTGCCAGCCGTTCCCATCGCTATCGCATCGCGCAGCGAGGTCAGGCTGTTATCGAGCAGTCCGAAATTGCCGGGGCCAGGTTGGTTGCCGGCCTTCAGGATGCGAAATTCGCGGCTGTAGGTATCCCCCGACGCGAACGCCTGCTGGATGGTCTTGCTGGTCAGCGGGTCGGTCGTCTCGAACGGATTGCACATGAAGATTGGCACCGTTTCGCAGATCGACTGGACAAATCCGGCCACAGCCTGGGGCCGGATGTCGAAAGTATTTTTGCTGCCGACAAAGCTGGCCGGAAAGATTGTCGCGAAGGCGCCTGCACCATCCGCCAGGCCGGAAGCGTTCACCGTCACCAAAGAGAATGTCACGGCTTTGGGATCCGTGCTTGCCCAGTTGACGCCATTGGCGTCAACGCCGTCGGCGCTCAAGGTGATGCTGTCGTCGGCCGGTATCCCCGTCAGATATTTAATGGTCACATCAGCCACGGCGAGCGTGTGGACGTTCGAGGCAGGATCGTCAGAGGTAGAAAATTTCGTTGTATTGGTGAGTAGGGTCGTCTTCGCCAACTCGGCCCGCGTGATCGAATCCGCTCTGCCGTCCAGCTCAGCGGCTGTGGCAAGCGCTAGGGCGTCAATCCCCTTCTGCAGATCATTGTGAAGGCTGTTAGCCCGGCTCATATCGACGGCAAGTAACGCAAAACCGACAAGCACCGGCAGCATGATAGCCACGAGGATCATCGCTACGCCGCGTTGATCGTTCCAGAAGGCACGAATGGTCCCCAACATGACCTTACTCTCTGCTTTCCTGCGCCAGAGCCCCTCGCAAGCCCGGCGCCCTCCGCATCCTTCCGTTCAGTTCACTGCGTAACACCCGACCCACCGACATTGACCGTGATCGCCGGCGGCGGCGGCGGCGGCGGCGGATATTTGTAGCCCTGGGCAACGGCAGCGGCGCGCGCGCCGTCGCCTTCGATCTTGGTATTCCTGGCGTTAGGATTGAGCGGGTCCACCGTCTGCAGCAGCGAATTGAATTTCTGCGTGTCGCCGGCGGCCAGGGTCACCGAATCGTAGTGGTTCAGATAATCCGCGGCGCAGCCCGACAGCGCGCTGGCGCACAGGATGAGGATCAAGGCGCTATTTCTTGACATAGAGCATCTTGTCCTTCGATTTGAAGTCGAGCATGTGGCCATAGGGGCCGGTGACGCCTTCGCCCAGCTCATATTTGCGGACCATGTCCTTGGTCACTTCAAGCTGGCCGAGCACGAAGAATTCCGGATCGTTGGCGGGCCGTGTCTTGTCGAACGGCGTCGTCAGCTGCTCGCCGGGCTTCACTGGCCGAACGATGTGTGGGGTGACGATCACCACCAGTTCGGTTTCTTCCTTCTGGTGGCTTGAACTGCGAAACAGCGTCCCGATCACAGGCACCTGGCCGAGCCAAGGCACCTGGTCCTGAAGCTTGGTCGTCTTGCTCGAAAGAAGCCCGCCGACCGCGAAGCTCTGGCCGTCGCGCAACTCGACGACGGTCGATAGTTTGCGATTGGTGAAGATCGGGTCGCCGGCAGTGGTGAAGCCGGTCAGGTCGCTGACCTCCGGCGCCAGGTTCATATGGATCTTGCCGTCGTCGAGTACGACCGGCGTGAACAGCAGGTTAACGCCGAATTGCTTGTACACGATGCTTATCTCGCCGTCTTTGTCGAGAGTGCGGATAGGCACTTCCCCGCCGGCGTTGAAGCTGGCCTGCTCGCCGGAGAGCGTGGTGAGGTTGGGGTTAGCCAAGGTGCGCACCGCGCCTTTGGACTCGAGCGCCTCAATGATCAGATCGACCTTGATGTTGCTGTCGATGACGCGCGTGATCAGCGCTCCGAAGGGCGCCGAGTTGGACAGGAGGCCGCTGAGCAGACCGCCCGGTCCGAGCACGACACCGTCCTCGTCGACGGCAGCAACACCGGTACCGGTACGGGTTGTGCCATCGCCGTTCCTGCTCTTGATCGACACGCCGAGGTCGCGGCCGGTGTTGCGCTTGGCTTCCAGCACGCGCACTTCCAGATTGACCTGCTGGCTGTCGTCTACGATGACCGAGTTGATGACGGCGTCGGGTCCATATTGCTGCGCAACCGCCATGATCGCCGCCAGCGTGGCGCCGTCCTTGACATGACCGCCAAGCCTGACCCTGCCGTTGACCGAGCCGACTTCGATGCGCGACTTTGGCGCCACCTGGCGGATCGCCTGCGCCATGTCGCTGACATCGACGCCGACCTCGATCTGCAGCGCGCCCAGCGAGCGCTTGTCCGTGGAGAACAGATTGACCGTGGTGGTGCCGGCGCCCTTGCCGATGACATAGAGCGTGCGGTCTGTCATCGGCTGGGCATCGGCGATCTTCTCGTCGCCGACGACGATGTCACCGAGATTGGCGCTCACCTGGATCGTCACCGATTGAGACATCGGCAGGAAAATCCGATGGACGCTGGGGGTCGACACGTCGATGAAACGGTCGGCCGCTTCGGCCGTCAGGCTCGACAGCGACAGCGCCGCCAGGCAAGACAACGCGGCCGCCGCAACCCTCACCCAAAACCCCTGCATCCCCGTCTCCCCAATCGCTGCCGGTGGCAGCCTCTCTTTATTAGCCGCAGCTTATCATGGTTGTCGCGGCACGTCATATGTCTCGAGCTTCACGCCCCGGAAAACGCCGATCGTTGCCCGCGCCGGCGGCTCAGGCTGCACGTATTTGACCACTTCCTTGACGACGGGTTGCGGTGCAGCCGCCATCACGGGAGCGGGCTTTACCTTGCCCAGTTCGTCGAGGCGGCTTCCCACTTTCTCCACGGCCTGGGTCAACCCGGCAATCTTGTCTTCGGCGCGCTTGCGCTCGGCTGCAGCCTCGGCTTCCGCTGCTACCTTCCTGTCGAGCTCCGCCTGCCTGGCGGCGACATCGGCCGGCGTTTCGCCGATCAGGTCGGAAAGCGTCACGCGTTCCGTCGTCTCGCCCTTGCTGGCCGCAGCCTGGCGCAGCGCTAGCGACAATTGGCCGGCGCCCGCCGCCAGCGTCAGCTTCTGCGCATCCTTGGTGCTGGCCTCTAGCGTGACCGACTTTACGACCGTCGGGCTTTCTTTGCTCACATCGGCCACCTGGTCGATCGCGAGCACCTTCATGCTCTGCAGCAGCACGTCGACAAAACTCTTGTCCGCGCCATCGTCGCCGCGCACCGTTCGTGTCAGCAAGACATCGACCCGATCGCCGGGGAAGACGAAGCCGGCGACACCGAGGACATCGTTCACCCTGATAGAAACAGCTTTCATGCCTTCGCCAAGCACCGCCGAAAGCGTGGCGCGCTGGCCTGGGCCGGTGATCTTCGTGGCGAGAACAGGCTCGTTGGCGCTGATGGTCTGCAGCGCCTGCCTGATGCCTTCGCCGGCCAAGGCCTCTTTCGTTGTCTTGAAGGCGCCAGTTGGGACTGCGCCGGCCGGCCATGCGACTTCGCGCAACTTGTCTGCGCTCAGCGTATCGCCGAACTTCAGCGGCATTGCCGCAACGACGACAGTGCTGCCTTGAACAATGCCCGTTTGCGCCATTGCGCTCCGCTGACCGGCCAGCCAGATATTGACCAAAACCACGGCCAGGACACCGAACACGCCGGCGAGAACGATCATGATGAGTGTGTTCGCGCGCATGAACCTGAACCCCAAGAAGGCGACATTTCGGGCCCAGGGCTCGGATCAGATCCGAGCCCTGGGATAGGAAAAGTGACTAGCCCGCTGCCGGAACGGTACAGTCCGTCACGCCGGTAACGCCTGTCAGGCTGTCGCAGAGGTTGGTGAAAGAGCCGTTCACCCACGTCCCGATAGCGATGATCGTCACAATAGAGGCAGCGGCAATGATGCCGATAAGAATAGAATATTCGACCATGGCAGCGCCGTTTTCATCGTCGCGGAACTGCCGGGTCATCGTCATGAGCTTCTTCATGTCAATTTCTCCCTTTGGAGGTTGGAACCCGACGAGACAGAGCAAAGGATGAAATCCATACCCAAGCATCCCCCGTCATCTCGATCCTAGGTCCCGAGAAAACGCAGAGTCAAACGAGATTAAGGGTTCCTTAACTTTCCTGTACATGATTCGGCAAGAAGATTACAGTTCTGAATTTTCTCAACAGCTTGATTCTTTTCATTTTTTGAGCACCTTAACCATTCGTTCACAATTTGGCTCCAGATGTGGCGAGAATGAGGAAGCATTAGAAATAATGCATATTCCTTTATATCTAAGGGCTTAGCTGCCTATGACAGGCGGCTCGTCCCGAGAAATTGGATGGGGCCCGGAAGCGATATCGACGCTTCGGCCGCGAACCAGAAGCCGTGTCAAATAAGACCGCTATTACAGGCTCCTGATCTTAACTATGTAGAAAGTATTGGGTCTAAACCGACCGCCTGGGCGCTTGTGCCTCCAGTGGTTAACAGTTAGTTTCTGCTAATGAGGGATTAAGGGGAGTATAAGCGATTATGCTGGGGCGGTTCATCAAGGGGCCAAGTGAGTCGAAGGTCGAGGCAAAAGCCGAGCCGTTCGCAGCGCTGGCTGTTGTTCCCGCGCTATCTCCGTCAACTGAGATCGAAGCGCATGGTGATGATTTCCTGACGATCAAGGTGGAGTTGCATCGCCATTTGATCGACCGGTTCAACCTGACCGCCCTTGAAAATGCTTCCAAGGATGAGATCCTGAATGAGATCCGTCCGATCGTGCGCGAATTCGTTCGCGCTCGTGCGGTGCCGCTGAACGCGCGCGAACTCGATCAACTGACCAGCGACACTGCCGACGAGATGCTGGGCCTCGGGCCGATAGAGCCGCTGCTCAAGGACGATTCCATTACCGACATCCTGATCAA
>NZ_RZOM01000700.1:0-3305 GCF_003999175.1 Mesorhizobium sp. M7A.F.Ca.ET.027.03.2.1
GGCCGGCGTGGTTGCCGCGGCCGCCGGCCTCACTGCCGCGCAAGTCGAGAAGGTCTATAAGGATATCGTCAGCAAACGCCGCGCCGCCCGCTATCTTCACGCACGGCCGCAGCTGCCCGCTGCGATGGACAGGGATTGACCCATGTGCGGCATCGCCGGAATTGTGGCGCTGAACGCGGCTGCGGAGCCTCCTTCACGAGCCGCGCTTCTGAGAATGGCAGCCGCGCTCTCCCATCGAGGTCCGGACGAAAGCGGCCTTTATCGCGACAGGCGAGCGGGGCTGGCGCATACCCGCCTGTCGGTCATCGATCTCTCGACCGGACAGCAGCCCCTCGCCGACACAGGCAATACCACCTGGATCGTGTTCAACGGCGAGATCTTCAATTACGTCGAGTTGCGTGACCAACTCATAGCCCTGGGACATCGTTTCCGCACCCGCAGCGATACGGAGGTCGTCGTGCACGCCTACCGCGCCTGGGGCGTGGGCGCGTTCCAGCGGCTGAACGGGCAGTGGGCACTCGCCATCTGGGACTCGCTGACAGGCCGCCTCGTCCTGTCGCGCGATCGGTTCGGTATCTGCCCGCTGCATTTGTGCGAACACGCCGGCCGCCTGCATTTCGCCAGCGAAGTTAAGGCCATCTTCGCAGCCGACCCGGCGATACCGCGGGCCTTCGATCCGGCGGGGGTCGACCAGACTTTCACGCTGTGGACGGTCGTACCGCCGCAAGGCGTATTTCAGGGAGTACAGGAACTTACCCCCGGCCATGTCCGCATTTACGACAATGGCAGCGTTCGTGAGCACGCTTTCTGGAGACCTTGCTATCCCGAGATCGAGGACCTGGCCCATTGCACCTTCACGGGCTCGCTGGAGGATGCGGTGGACGAAGTGCGCGGCGCCTTGCAGGCCGCGACGGCGCTTAGGATGGTGAAGGCGGATGTGCCGGTCGGCTGCTACCTTTCCGGCGGGCTCGACAGCTCACTTGTCGCCATGCTCGGGAGGCGCTTCGCCGGCGCGCCATTCCAGACCTTCTCGTTGCGTTTTGCTGACGCCGAATATGATGAAACCCGTTACCAGCGGCTGGTTGCAAGTGCGAGCGGCGGCGAGCACCACGAGGTGATGGTTTCGCGTGGCGACATCGCCGACATCTTTCCGGATGTGATCCGTCACGCCGAGCGTCCGATTCTCAGGACCGCGCCGGCGCCGTTGTTCCTTCTCTCTAGGCTGGTGCGCGAACATGGCATCAAGGTCGTGCTGACCGGCGAGGGGGCCGACGAGATGTTCGCCGGCTACGACCTGTTCCGGGAAGGCAAGGTCCGCCGCTTCTGGGGGCGGCAGCCCGCCTCCGCCCGACGCGCGCGACTGCTGGAACGCCTGTATCCTTATCTGAGCCGCTCGCCGGTCAAGCAGCAGGCGATGGCACGCCAGTTCTTTGGACACGGTCTCCATGCATATGGCGTGCCCGGCTTCGCGCATGATACCCGCTGGCGCACCACCAGCGCCATCAAACGGCTGTTCTCGGCCGACATGCATGCCGAAGCGGCGCGCCACGACGTGGTGGCTGACCTGCTCGGCCGCCTGCCCGAAGAGTTCCAACGATGGGGTCCTCTCGCGCAGGACCAGTACCTTGAGATCAGGACGCTGATGTCGGGCTACCTGCTCTCCTCGCAAGGAGACAGGATGCTGATGGCTCACTCCGTCGAAGGGCGTTTCCCGTTCCTGGACGACAAGCTCGTGGCCTTGGCGAATTCGCTACCGGCCGACTACAAGCTGCGCATTCTGGATGAGAAACACGTGCTGAAGCGTGTGGCGAAATCGATCGTCCCCGCGGAAGTCGTGGCCCGCAAGAAGCAGCCCTACCGGGCGCCCAACGCACTTTGCTTCATGGGCGATAGCGCACCCGCCTATGTCCGCGAAGCACTCTCTGAGACTGCCCTGCGCGCGGCGAATGTCTTTGATCCGAACTCGGTCGCGCGCCTGCTGGACAAATGCGCTGCCAAGACCGGCGATGGCGATCTGTCCAACTCGGACAACATGGCGCTGGTCGGCGTGCTGTCGACGCAGCTCCTCCATCAGCAGTTTGTCGCAAGCCGTCCATCAAGCGGGCGTGCGGTCGACCTCAGGATAGATGTCGATCGCCTGCACAGGGAAGAGGTGCTGGTATGATGCATGGCGCCGTCCCTCTGCTGCACGACTACCTCAGCCATTCGGCCGGCCGGCTCGGTGACAAGGTGGCGCTGGTGTGCGGCGGGCACCGGCTCGCCTATGATGAGCTTGAGACACGTTCCAACGCGGTCGCCCATCATCTCGTCACGTCCGGGGTTGCCCCCGGTGACCGCGTCATGATCTTCGCCGACAACACCGTCGAGACCGTGGTCAGCTTCTGGGCGGTTCTCAAGGCGAGCGCCGTTGTGTGCATCGTCAATCCGCTCACCAAGAGCGACAAGCTGGGGTATTTGCTCAACGATTGCCTGCCGGCAGCATTGATCACCGACAAACATTTGCAGGCAATCTTTACTGAACCGGCGCGTAACTGTCCTTCGCTGCGGCGGCTCATCGTCTCCGGTCCGGTGGACGTCGCCGAGCTCCGGGGATTGCCGCATGCCGTGCGCTGGGATGAGGCGGCTGCCGGCCACGGCAAAGCGCCGGCCCGCCGCCGCATCGATATCGATCTCGCAGCCATCATCTACACGTCGGGCTCGACCGGCGAACCCAAAGGCGTGATGCTGACGCACAGGAACATGATGGCAGCCTGCACGTCGATTGCCTCGTACCTCGAACTTGGCGAAGACGATGTGATCCTCAATGTCCTGCCCCTGGCCTTCGACTACGGCCTCTATCAGATGATAATGGCATTCCGTACCGGGGCGCGCTTGGTCCTCGAGCGCTCGTTTGCCTTCCCCGCACAGATACTTGCGATCATCGAAAGGGAGAGAGTTACAGGCTTTCCCGGCGTGCCAACCATCTTTGCCGCGCTGTCGGATCTCAAGACGCTGAAGGCAGATGATTTTGCAAGCATAAGGTATGTCACGAACACTGCCGCGGCACTGCCGCTCAAGCACATTCGCCTGCTCCAGGAACTGTTTGCCGATGCTCGCATCTATTCGATGTACGGCCTGACCGAATGCAAACGCTGCACCTATCTTCCGCCGGAAGATCTTGCGCGAAAACCGTTGAGCGTGGGGATCGCCATCCCGAACACCGAAATGTGGATTGTCGATGAGGATGACCGAAGGGTCGGTCCCAATGTCGTCGGCCAGCTAGTCATTCGCGGGGCAACGGTCATGAAGGGCTACTGGGGTAAGCC
>NZ_RZOM01000701.1:0-3305 GCF_003999175.1 Mesorhizobium sp. M7A.F.Ca.ET.027.03.2.1
GGACACGGATGGCACGGTAACGCCGAACGACGCCGGGCTCGACTGGGCGGTCGGCAAGAAGAAGACCGATTTCGTCGGCATCCGCGGCCTGACGCGGCCGGATCTGGTCGCCAAGGGCCGCAAGCAGCTGGTCGGCCTCAAGACCAGGGACCCCAAAGTGGTTCTGGAAGAAGGCGCGCAGATCGTCGAGGATCCCAAGCAGGCGATCCCGATGAAGATGATCGGCCATGTCAGCTCGAGCTATTGGTCGGAAAATTGCGGCCGCTCGATCGCATTGGCGCTGGTCGCCGGCGGCCGCGACCGGATGGGTGAGACCCTCTATGTGCCGATGCCGAATGGGGTGATCGAAGTGGAGGTTACCGGCATGGTGTTCTTCGACGAGACGGGAGGGCGCCTCAATGGCTAAGGCCGCTGCAAGGAAGACGGCTCCGGCCGCATCGCCTTCGGTCGAACGCCGTCCGGCGCTGGCTGGGCGCAGCACCACTGCCGCCGGCGCCAAGGTCGAGGTATTGCCGCCGGCCGAGCGCATGTCATTGCGTGCGCCGGAAGCCTCGGCCGCAGCGCTTTCGAAGGCGCTCGGCGTGACCTTGCCGAACAAGCCGAAAACCTCTGCCGCGAAGGGCGGGCGCACCGTCTTGTGGCTCGGTCCCGACGAATGGCTTGTGATCGATGAGGCCGGCAACGATCCGCTCGCCGATTGCGCCAAAGTATCCGCGCTGCATTCGGCGGTCGGCGTCTCGCATCGCAACATCGCGATATCGGTGACGGGCACTGGGGCAGCGGCGACGATCAATGCTGGCTGCCCGCAGGACCTGTCGCTCGACGCCTTCCCGGTGGGCGCAGCGTCGCGCACCATCCTGGGCAAGACCGAGATCGTGCTGCTGCGCACAGCCGCCGATGCCTTCCGGGTCGAATGCTGGCGTTCCTTCTCGGACTATGTCTTTACTTTCCTGTCCGAGGGATCGCGCGACGCGGCGGTCTGAACTCGGAACGTTTTGCAGGGCACGCTCGTTCTGCATCCGCACGCCGAGGGAGAATGCCGATGCCGTCGAATTCCGCACCGAAGTCGCCGGTCATAAAGACATCGGCCGTCCGCTCGCTCGAACATGAGCGACATGAAGCCCCGAGCGCCGAAGAGGAACTCGAGGAAGGCCTCGAAGACACGTTCCCGGCCAGCGATCCGATATCCATTACCGGAACCGCCATCCCCGGCGCACCGGCGAAACCGGGCAAGGCCAAGACCGTGCCGGGGCGCAAGAAGCGCAAGACGTAGTATTCCATCGGGCCAGGCGGCATCGGGACCTTCTCAATCCCTTTTGACATGCTATTTAAAGCGCTTTGGGAGATGAAAATGCCGACAAAAGCGATCGTTTGGGGCGAGAATGTCCACGAGCAGACCAATGAAGCCGTGCGCGACCTCTATCCCTTGGGCATGCATGGCACCATTGCCGCCGCCCTCAACCAGGACAAGGGCATCGAGGCGACCACCGCCACCTTGCAGGAGCCCGAGCACGGCCTGAGCGAAAAGCGCCTGGCGGCCACCGACGCGCTTTTGTGGTGGGGCCACGCGGCGCATGGCGAGGTCAAGGACGAGATCGTCGAGCGGGTGCAGAAGCGGGTGTGGGAAGGGATGGGCCTGATCGTGCTCCATTCCGGCCACTACTCGAGGATATTCAAGCGGCTGATGGGCACGCCCTGTTCGCTGAAATGGCGCGAGGCGGGCGAGCGCGAGCGCGTCTGGGCGATCAACCGCGGCCACCCGATCGCGCAAGGCATCGGCGAGTGCCTGGAGATCGGCGAGACCGAAATGTATGGCGAGCCCTTCGCCGTGCCGGAGCCGCTGGAGACGGTGTTCGTCTCCTGGTACGAGGGTGGCGAGGTGTTCCGGTCCGGGCTGACCTACCAGCGCGGCGCGGGACGGATCTTCTACTTCTCGCCCGGTCACGAGACCTATCCGATCTATCACAATGAGGGCGTGCAGCAGGTGCTGCGCAACGCCGTGCACTGGGCGCACAACCCGGCGCCGGCATGGTCCGGCATCACCAATGCGCCGAACGTGCCGACGGATGCGGCCAAGGAGAAGATCGTGCAGAAGGGGCTGCGCCTGCATGCCGACGGCGACAAGGGCCTGAGTTGATTCGGGCCTGAGTTGATTGGGGTGTGAGGTGGCTGGGGGCCTGAACTGATGCATCGAATTCTTCTGCTCGGCACCGGCGGTATCGCCGGGCATCATGTCGAGGAGTTTGCCGGGATCCCGGGCTGCAGCATCGTCGCTTGCGTCGACCAGGTGCCTGGCCGCGCGGCGGCGTTTGCCGCCGTCAGCAAGATCGGCGAATCTTTCGAGAGCCTGGAGGCGGCGATCGCCTGGGGTCAGTTCGATGCCGCCATCAACGCGACGCCGGATGGTGCGCATATGGCAACGACGCTGGCGCTGCTTGCCCAGGGAAAGCATGTGTTTTGCGAAAAGCCGCTGGCGCCGAACCACGCCGACGCGCTTGATATGACCGAAGCGGCCGAGGCTGCAGGGGTGGTCAACATGGTCAACCTGACCTATCGCAACTCACCGGCGATCCATGAAGCGCGGCGCATGGTGCTGGCCGGCGAGATCGGCGTGTTGCGCCATGTCGAGGCAAGCTACCGGCAAAGCTGGCTGGTCAGCCAGTCGTGGGGCGACTGGCGGGTCGAGGACAAATGGCTCTGGCGCTTGTCGAGCCGGCACGGTTCGACCGGCGTGCTGGGCGATGTCGGCATCCATATCCTGGACTTCGCCACCTATGGCGCCGGCCAGGATATCGTCAGCCTGCATGCCGATCTGGTGACGTTTCCGAAGGCCGAGGGCGAGCGCATCGGCGACTATGTGCTGGACGCCAATGACAGCGTGGCAATGACGGCGCGGCTCAGTTCCGGTGCGCTCGCTACGATCGTGGCGAGCCGCTACATGACCGGCCACGCCAACGATCTGTCGCTGGCCCTGCACGGCACCAAGGGCGCCATCAGGGTCGAAACCGACGGCAAGGCATCGAACCTGTCGGCCTGTCTCGGCGGCGATGTCGATCTTCAGCGCTGGCAGATCTTGGCGCTGCCCAGTGTCAAGCGCAATGCGCGACGCTTTGCCGATGCGCTGGATACAGGCCGGAATGGCGATCCGTCGTTCCGGCGTGCCGCGGACATGCAAAAGCTGATCGACGCGGCCTTCGAGAGTTCAGCGGCGAAGCTGCCGGTTTCGGTCGGCTGAAGCTGGCCGGCTTGTGCCGGCCAGACGCGATCTTTGCTGATGTCAAAATGCGCTTGGTACAATCCACGGA